>CBINDO010000096.1:0-25181 GCA_966249405.1 uncultured bacterium
CTTCCACGGCTCGAATCCCTCAGCGCCTGCGTTTAGGTTCGGCCGTTCCCCGCCGCGCGCGATCAAGCCAACCCAACGGGTTCGCTTTTGCGCTTCCCGACGGCATTGCCGCCGTCAGTCGCGCTTCGCGCTCCTTCCACGGCTCGAATCCCTCACCTGCCCGCGTTTAGTTACGTCGCGTCCCACCGCGCGTACGAAAGCCAACCCAATCGGTTCGCTTTTGCGCTTCCCGACGGCGTTCCCGCCGTCAGTCGCGCTTCGCGCTCCTTTCCCGGCTCGAATCCCTCAACTGCCCGCGTTTAGTTACGTCGCGTCCCGCCGAGCGTACGAAAGCCAACCCAACCGGTTCGCTTTTGCGCTTCGCGCTCCTTCCGCGGCTCGAATCCATTCCCCATCGCACCGCGATTTCCGCGTGAACGTGGCAAATGCAGTTCAACACCTGGACGCAACCCCACTTTGGTCTGTTGCCGCAGCCAGGCGAGTGAACTACCGCGTGGGCTCGCAAATTTCGGCGTCTGGAGAACAGCGGCCATCGGAGCGGGTTGACGCGCGCGTCCCAGAAATTCGCGGGTTTTCGTACCCGTCAAGGGTGTACAGCTGGATCACGACCCGGCGGAGGTTTCGACGAACTCCACTCGATCCGTCGCGCAATGGGTTCGACACATAGCCGCAATATGCATCCGCTAAAAAGAGGAGGTCGTTGGGATTGTCTCAACTGCCGTCGGCCGCACCGACGCCTGCCCTCCGGAACTGCACCATGATTGCCCAAGAAGATGTTCAGCTACGTCTAAGCCAAGAGTTCCCCGACGCCGAGATCTCCGTGAGGGACGTCTCGGGCACACAGGACAGCTACCAGGCACGCGTCGTATCCCAGCAGTTCGAGGGCAAGTCGCTGTTCGAACAGCATCAGCTCGTCTACCAAGCCCTCGGCGACGCATTCTATAGCGCGATGGCGTCGTTCAGCGTGCAGACCTACACACCCAACAGCTGGCAGAGGCTACGCGGCCCAGCCAAGTAGGTCAACCCCACAGCCACACCTCGTGCTGACCCCACGAGCGTGACGGCAACGGTCGTTCGCCGCTGGCCTGCGTCCCATGGCGCGTTTTGTCGACCCGGGCTGGTTGCCCCAGGGGAGAAGAGTCACTAGCAGACATGGAATGCACGACACCTCGCTGCTCACGACGATTGCGTTCGGCTTCGCAGCAGCACTCTTTTTTGGCCTGATCGCCAGGCGCTTCGGCCTTTCCCCAATCGTTGGGTACATTCTGGCTGGCGTCCTCGCGGGGCCACATACCCCCGGTTTCGTCGGGGACGTCACGTTGGCTGCGCAGCTCGCGGAGATCGGCGTCATCTTGCTGATGTTCGGCGTCGGCCTGCACTTTCACCTCAAAGATTTGGTGGCCGTTCGCGGCGTTGCCATTCCAGGTGCGCTTGGACAGAGCGCGGTGGCGACGCTGGCGTGCATGTGGATGGCCCACGCATTGGGCTGGACGTGGACTCAGGGGTTGGTGTTGGGCATCGCGACCTCGGTCGCCAGCACCGTGGTGTTGCTGCGCGTGCTGATGGACAACGGCGAACTGGAGAGCGCGTCTGGGCACGCCGTCGTTGGGTGGCTAATCGTCGAAGATTTACTCACCGTGTTGGTGTTGGTTGCATTGCCGGCACTGGGAGCGGCCAGCACTCCCTCCGAGGAAGCTGCTACGGCCAACGTCTGGGCTTCGGCGGGGCTGGCGCTCGCGAAATTGGCCGCCCTCGGGCTGACCGTCGCTTTGGTCGGCACGCGTGTCGTGCCTTGGTTGCTGCTGCGCGTCGCGCGGTTGCGCTCACCCGAGCTTTTCACGCTTTCGGTCCTCGTGATGTCCATAGCGGTCGCTACCGCCGCGTACGCGGCCTTCGGCGTCTCGATGGCGCTCGGGGCGTTCCTCGCGGGGATGCTCGTCGGACAGTCGAAGGTGAGCCACCAGGCAGGCGCCGAGATGTTGCCGCTCCGCGATGCTTTCGCGGTCCTGTTCTTCGTGTCGATCGGGATGTTGTTCGACTACAGGGTTCTCACGGATTCACCCCTGCTCGTGCTCGGGGTCGCGGCGATCATCCTGCTCGTCAAACCCTTGGTCGCGTTCGTGATAGTAATTCTGCGACGCTACACCCTGAAGACCGCACTGATGGCAGCAGGTTCACTGGCTCAGATCGGTGAGTTCTCGTTCATCGTCGCCGACGTGGCACTAGCCCACGACTTGATGCCGTCGCAAGGCCACGCCGCGTTGGTCGCTGGCGCGATCGTCTCGATATCGGTCAATCCGTTCATGTTTCGCGGCCTAATTGCGCTGGAAGGACCGATCACGCGCAGCAGCTGGTGGCAACGATGGTTCGCCAGCAGCACCGATCAGCGCGGCAGGATGTCGAACTCCGATTTTCGCCCGGTGACGGACACGGATCGCTTCGCGATCGTGATTGGTTACGGGCCCGTAGGGCATGCCGTGACCCAGCTCCTGGAGCAATCCGACCTGCAGCCCGTGATCCTCGAGATGAACGTAGATACCGTCTCCGAGCTGCGCGCCGTCGGAAAACGCGCGCTCTACGGTGACGCGACGCGTCGCGAGATCTTGCAGCAGGCGGGCGTCGACAAGGCGTCCCACGTGATCGTCACGACCCCGGACCCCGCCGTGCGATTGGCAATCATAGAGGCAACCCGGGAGCTCAACCCCGGCATCGTCATATTGACGCGGGCGCGCTTTTTCGCTGAGGAGGATTCACTGCGGGCCGCCGGGGCCAACGTCGTGTGCTGCGACGAAGCTGGTGCAGCATCGGCCCTTGCGTCCAAGCTGCTGCAGCTCACGGGTCGTGTGATGGAGCCAGCAACGCCAGATCGCGAAGGTGCGGTTACGAGGGCGAAGCCGCCCACGCCCGTGGTGCGGCCCACCTGAGTCCGGCGCTTTCGTCGCGAGCCACTCGTTCGAGTCGCACGGTCGAATGGCAGGGTGAGCTTTTTGGATAAACAGGGTCCAACGGCCGGACGTTCGGGCCGACCGCTTGTCGACCTGACGCTCACTCGAAGCACTCACTCGCACCGATTGCGCAAACCTGGCGCGGTCACCCACCGCTCGGCCTGTTGTTTCGCCACGACCACCACTCGTCGCCACCTCTGCGATCGCTGGTGAAGTCGGCGCAACGCCACGAAGTTCCCGTCCCGGATGACACGGCAAATACTGCGCAAGGAACCGAATCATCCGTGGAATATTCAGCAGCTCAGGCGTCCAACTCGCAAACGTGAACCTGCAGACAACAGTGAATCTGATGAAAGATTGTTCACTGTTGAAAACAAACAGACTCTGATCCAATGTTGAGACACTTGGGGACTGCATGGGATAAAGCAACACGCTTTCGCATTGCCACCGCAATTGCCCAGGCGTCACGACACTAGTCGCGACAGTAACCGAAGAAATCGCAACAAGAGAGAGGGATAATCATGAACATGCGTCGACACACGTCGAGGCTTCGAGGCGGAGCTTTGCGCTTTACCGTCCTCGGAGCCTTGTTGTCCGTTGCTGCGTGCTCGTCCGCGACCGACGGCAACACACCGTCCACGGACGAACCGCAACTCGCAGAGCTGAATCAAGCGTTGGAGGCCGCTCAATCGCCCCCTTCTGCGGGCAAAAAGTTCCCGCGCGCCAGTCACACCAAGACTGCCCAAGGTAAACGCACGGTCTGGGTGGTGATGAAGCAGCGCGCCAACGTCTCCGCCGCCGTCAGCAAAGCAAAGACGTGGAAAGCCAAAGGCGACGCAGTGGTCAACTCGTTGTCGAGCACTGCACGGACGTCCCAGGCGTCCCTCGTCCAGAGCCTGACCGCTCGCAAGATCGAGCACAAGCCGTTCTGGATCGCCAACACCGTCAAGGTCGTCGCAGACGACGCGACGATTGCCGAGATCGCGGCACGTTCGGACGTGGCCAAGATCGTCGAAGACAAGGTCGCCCAGATCCCGGACCCCAAACCTGGCCACGCCGAAGCGGTGATCGGGGCCATCGAATGGAATATCGAGAGTACGCGAGCCCCAGAGGTTTGGAACAACTTCGCTACCCGCGGTGAAGGGATCGTCGTCGCCAACATCGACACCGGTGTGCAGTTCGACCACCCCGCGCTCGCCAATCAGTATCGCGGCAATAGTGCGGGTAGCTTGGACCACAACTACAACTGGTTCGATCCTACCGGGATTTGCGGAGACGTCCCTTGTGACAACGCGGGCCACGGAACGCACACGATGGGTACGATCGTCGGCGACGATGGCGGCGAAAATCAAATCGGCGTGGCTCCAGGAGCGAAGTGGATCGCTGCCAAAGGTTGTGAAGACTTCGGGTGCTCGTTCGAGGCTCTATTGTCTTCCGGCCAGTGGGTGTTGGCACCCACCGATCAGAGCGGCGCTAACCCCCGACCCGACTTGCGTCCCAACGTCGTCAGCAACTCCTGGGGCGGCGGGTCCGGAGACGAGTTCTACCGAGACATCGTCAACGCGTGGGTGTCGGCTGGTATCTTCCCAGTCTTCGCCAACGGTAACGCGGGCCCGTTCTGCGGCAGCGTGTCGTCACCCGGTGACTATCCGGAGAGTTACGGCGTGGGCGCGTACGACATCAACAACATCATCGCCGACTTCTCGGGACGCGGTAGCTCGGCCTTCGGCGTCATCAAGCCCAACATCTCGGCGCCCGGTGTAAACGTGCGCAGCGCCTTCCCAGGTAGCGGCTACGACTGGATGAGCGGCACGTCGATGGCGACGCCGCACGTGACCGGCGCCATCGCCTTGTTGTGGTCCGCAGCGCCAGCGATGGTTGGCGACATTCCCCTGACGAGAGAGTTGCTCGGTGCTGGCGCGATCGACGTCGAAGACGACAGTTGCGGCGGCGACCCCGGCAACAACAACGTCTGGGGTGAAGGTCGCATGGACATCGTGGCCAGCCTAGAGATGGCCCCGATTGGTCCGACGGGTTGGCTGTCGGGCCTCGTCGCCTCGGAGAACGGTGAGAGCATCGGCGGGGCGCGAGTGAGCGTCGCCGGGCCGATCAATCGCACCCTGACGACGGGTGTCGACGGCACATTCAACGTACGTTTGCCGGTGGGTGCCTACGAGGCGACCGCGAACGCGTTCGCTTATCTGCCGCAAACCTTGACCGGCGTGCAGATCAACGAGGGCGAGACGACTTCGGCGAACTTCTCGCTCGCGACAGCTCCTTCGTTTGCTGTCTCGGGCGTGGTCTCCGATGCCAGTGGTGCGCCCTTGGCTGGAGCAACGGTTTCAATCCCCGGCACGCCGCTGCCGGCGGTCACGACCGACGCCAACGGCTACTACTCCTTCCCCTCCGTACCGGTGGGCGAGTACCAGCTGAGCGTCAAGGCCGGAGGTTGTTACGCGTCGTCAGTGCTGACTTTGGTGGTCGACAGCAACGAAGACGTCCCCGTGACGCTAGCGCAGAAGAGCGACAGCTTCGGCTACGTGTGCAGCAACGTACCCTTCGAGTACATCAGTGGCACGACTCAACTGCCGCTGTTTGGCGATGACGCCCAGACGCAGGTAACCTTGCCGTTCCAGTTCCCGATGTACGGCTCGAGCTTCACGGACCTGCAGGTCACGACCAACGGCTACGTCGCGTTCGACTCTCTGTACCCGACTTACTGGAACACCCCGATTCCCAGCGCGGAGACGCCAAACGCTGCCGTCTACGGCATGTGGGACGATCTGTACGTCGACTACGACTCGGGCATCTACACGACGGTCGTCGGCGAGGCTCCGAACCGCAAGTTCGTCGTCGAATGGCGCAACGTGGCGTTCCTTGCGAACTTCATGGAGCGAACCAACTTCGAGATCATCCTCTCGGAGAACGGCGAGATCACGGTGCAGCATCAGGCGCCGACGACGGGCCCGCTATCCCAAGGTTCGGACGCGACGTTGGGTCTGGAAGATCCGGCCGGTGAGGTCGGCATCCAGTACTCCTACGCGGAGTCGATCATCAGTGGGGAAACCGCCGTCAAGTACTCGGTGCCTTTCGCGGGCTTCGTGCAAGGCACGGTCCTCGACGCCAACGACGGGCTGCCCGTTGCTGGTGCAGTGGTCGTCGCAACGGCCGACGATGGGTCACAACGTCAGGTGAAGTCGGCCAAGACCGGCGGTTACCGGTTGATGATCACTCGTGGTCACTACGTGTTGGCCGCGAGCCGGACCAACTACCAAACGGCGACGCAAGCGATCGACGTCACCGAAGGTGAGACGACCATCGCCGACTTCACCTTGGCTACGGCCAAGGGCGTGATGACGCCGTCCACGGTTCAGCTCTTGTTGCCCCAGAACGTGCAACGCTCACGGACGCTCACCTTGAGCAACGAAGGTGGCGTCGCGATGCCGTACGCGGTGAACGAATCGGGCGGTCGCCGTCAATCGCTGACCGTATCGCGGCTGCGAGAGCGCAAGACCGCGGTGGATCTGAACGCCAAAAACGCGCGCGACGCGTTCGAGCCAATCAGCCCCGCCGCAGTATCGGCGATCACCCCTGCTGCCGCCGGCGACGTCCTCGCGTCGTTCCCCTCGCCCGTTGGGTTCGCCTGGGGCATCGGTCAGTCGTCCAATCTGTGGCTCAACGACATCAACACCCTCACCAACTTCGAAACGACGACGACGGGCCAGCTGACTGGCGTCTCGTTCACGACGCCGTGGGCCGGTGAATGGGCCGCCGACATGGGTTACGACTACTCTCGCGGCACGATGTGCCAACTGGCGGTGGGCGCTGACAACGGCATCCACTGCTGGGATACGACCAACGGACTCGAGGTGGCCACCATCACCGGCTCGCCTTGGTCTTCGATTTCACAACGCGGCTTGGCCTACAAGGCCAGCGACGACACGTTCTACGTCGGTGGCTGGAACGAAGGCATCATCTACCACGTGGCGGGTCTCAGCCACGCCACCCCGGGCGCCGTCATTTCGTCGTGCATTCCCTCGGACTGGGCCATCTCTGGTCTGGCCTACAACGAGGCCATGGACGTGTTGTGGATGGCGACCAACAGTGAGACGGACACCATCTACGAGTTGAACCCCGAAGATTGTACCGTCTTGTCGACGTTGGCTCCACCGCAAGGCGGCGCCTATCAAGGTGCCGGCCTGGAGATGGATCCCGAGGGTAACCTGTGGGTCATCTCGCAAAGCCCGAACACCGTCTACTTGGTCGACAGTGGCGTGCCCGCATTCAGCGACGTCTCCTGGTTGAGCATCAGCCCGACCGAAGGTGAAGTGGCTGCAGGCAGCTCGACCTCCCTGAACGTGACCGTCGACACGACGGGGTTGCAGCCCGGTCTCTACCTGGCGTCGGTGTTCGTACGCACCAACTCCGGACGTGAACCGACGTTGCGTGTGCCCGTGAGCGTCGTCGTGACCGACTACCTGCAAGCAGTGAACTCGGGTGGCAACGCCTATACCGACACCAACGGCGACGGTTGGGTGAAGGACCAAGCTCACACTCAAGGTAGCTGGGGCTACGTTCAGAAGGGCAAGGTCAACAAGACCAACCACGCCATCGGCGGCACGACCGATCCGTCGCTGTACCAAGACCTGCGCGAGAACCCCTACGGTTACCGCTTCGACAACGTCCCCAACGGTGTCTACCAGGTCGAATTCCGCTTCGCCGAACTCGACAAGGTACGCCTCGGTCAACGCCTCTTCGATGCGATCATCGAGGACACCGTGGTGCTACCCGCCCACGACATCCAGTACGAGGTCGGCCGCTACACGGCCGAAGCTCGCACGTTCTTCGTCGAGGTAACGGATGGCCGCTTGGACGTGCGTTTGCTCGCTCGCTCCGGCAGTAAACCTGCCGTCATCAACGCGCTGCGCGTCACGCACCGCGTAGACCGCTGAACGCGGGGCGGGCGCCGGGTAAACGGCGCCCCCCCAGTACGGAAAGGGAGAGGGAGAGCGCCCGTCAGGGCGCTCTCCCTCTCCCTTTCTCATCTCACCGCCCACGGTCGTCCGAAGCGGCAGTTCGTCCCTTGGCGGCCACGAGGTTCGTCTACACTCTCGGCGGATCGGCGGAGGCCGGTCGTGCCGCGAGCGAACGCAGTGGGAGGGAGCCGCCAGTCGCCGAACAGACGCGGGGCCCAACCCAAAACTCTCACCGACCGCGATCTCGACGTAGCGGTGGTGGTGAAAAGCCGGACGCGTGGCGCATCACGACGGGCGCGTCGGAAAATTTGGTATGAGGACACAACTGGTAATTCGGGTGGGCGAAGAGCTGACACCGCCCAACTCCAGCCGGGGGGCGCGGAACCTGGCCAAACGCATGGCGCGTCTGCCCAGCTCCGCATCGTGAAAGGGAATCATGTCTGAACGCTCTTACAACGCATCGAACGTGGGCAACTCCGCCAGCCGCTGCCCGCACAATTACCCTGTAACCATCACCACGCCCGGGTTCGCTTCGGCGATTGGACTCGCGAAGCGGACTTTGCCGTTCGCGTGGTACCGCTACGTGGAATGGCTGTTCTTGACGGCGATCATGACCGTGGTGCTCACGGTCGTCGTTGGGCTGTGTTTGGTGAGCTACATGTACATCCACCCGTACGCGGGTGGTGCGGTGCTCATCGCGTGTGGCTTGGCGCTGGTGTTCTGGGTGATGCCGTTCATCGAACACCAGGCGTTCCTCAGCCATTGTGGGCACATCGCCGTGCTCACGAACTTGATCATGAAGGGCGAAGTCGGGAACGGGTCCGAGAAAATGTTTCGGTTCGGACGATCGCTGGTCGTCGAGAAGCTCGGCGAGCTCGACACGATCCGCAACGTGTACACGACGATTCGCGCCGCGACGCGGCAGCTGGTGCGCACCCTCGACTTCATCGACAACGTGTTGCCCGAGAGCTGGGGGATCGACTTGGGGTTCGTCAAGCGCGGGGTGTGCCGGGTCGTGAACTGGGCGATGCCGTACATCGACGCGGTGGTGTTGTCTTACGGCATGGCCCGCGGTGACCAAGAGTTTGGCACGGCCGGCCTGGACGGCTTGGTATACAGCATCCAAAACGCGGGCAGCGTCATCAAAACGGCGATTGGCGCGTGGTTTCTCGAGAAGGTCATCCTGGGCCCGCTGTGGTTGTTGTGTGCCCTGGCTTTCGGCGTCGGAGCGGCTTACGGCGTGCTGCAGTTCACGAATGCCGACGTGGTGCTGCTGCAGCAAGATCCGCACGCCTTCTTCACGACGTTTCCGTTCATTGGTTTGGGCGCGGTGGCAGCCGGGTTCGTGATTGGACCGCTCTTGGCGCACATGATCACGAAGACGTTCTCCGAAGCCTTCGTGCGACCGATGTTGATCGCGATGGTGCTCATCAAGTTTCACGTCGTGATCCGCAATCAGCCGTTGGATGCGAAGCTGCAAAGTCGAATCGTCGAAGGCGGTGAAGGCCTGGCCAACATCTCGGAAGTGGCTGGAAAGCTGAATCACGTAGTGGCGTGATGACGCCGAGGTGGCGGTTCGCCCGATTCGTCGTGTTGAACCAGGGGCGCTCATCGCGCTCCTGGTTTTTTTGTGGGGCCTCGCGGCTCGGCACCTACACTCGCTCCAGCACGGCTCGAGCCAGCGCGGGGGCCAAATCGGCTCGCACCTGCCTCCGACGCAGGCAATCGACGCAAGGCAAACCACCCTCGAAGACCTGCGGACACTGGACGGTGTCCCCAAACTTTCCTGCTGCCATGCCGAATTGTGCCGATGCAAAGCCAGTGACTCGAAACGAAGGTCCTCGAAGGACACCTACTCTCCTGCGCGGCTCGCTGCTCCGGCGTGCTTCTGGCTGCCTGCGCCACGGCCGCCACTATGCGGCCGCAATCGGGCTGGTTGGTTGGCTCGGCTCGTGCACGGCCAATTCACCCACCGTAAAGGAGGGCGCCGACACCCATGATCGATCGAACGATGCTTCGGCGTCGCAAGGGGCAGCCCCCGCAACCTTGGAGTCGACCAACGGCCCTCCGCCTAACGGCAGCGCGTCGACCCACGGCCAAGAACCCGGTGCCGAGGCAAGCGACACGACGAGCGCCGAAACGGTTCCGCCGTGGTCCTCCGACGGCGCGACGTCGAATTCGTCCGAAGCAAGCGCATCGCCACCGGTGCAGGACACGACGGCAGACGGTGATCTCGGCGCCTATCCGTTCGAACCCTCCGCGTCGAGCCGCGGCGGCACGATGACGTTCACCAACGTCGGAGCTCCGGGGTGGTGGCCACGCCGGGTCGATCGGCCCTCTGGGGATCCGGCGTGTGACTACAAGGATGGTACCGACACGTGGGGTGGCCAGTGTTGCATGACCGAGCATCACACCGAGTCCTCACAACTTGCGCCCTTCGATGAAGAGATGACGTTGATCTTGAAGGCGATCGACGTCAAGCAGCTTGCGGTGTATCAGCCGACGGTTGACTCGAGTGATGCGCCGTGGACTAGAATAACGGCTTGGGATCGGGCCTCGAGCGTATCGGAGAACCTGTGGTTCACACAGAACGGGGACGGCAGCGCCGAGTTTCCCGGTGACCTCACCCGCAACGACTGCGTGGGTTACCTCAGCCAAGCGCCTCTGATCGACTGCAACGCGGCCGAATATTATTGCCCGGACGATCCAGGGATCCTTCACCACGGCTTCAAGGGCTCGAAGCTGGTCGTGTTCTTGGGGTCGATGGTTTTCGACGATACGCACGTCGAGGCCTGCGATGGGCAAGGCCAGGGACACCCTGGACCGTGGGTGGCGTTCGTGGCCTCGGAGCTCATCCGCGACGGCGGCCGAAAGTGGAATGGCGCGTGCAACTGCTATTCGAAGACGGGAAGCGTCGGGGACGGTTGCGGGGAGATCAACGTGTTCGAGGTCGTGATGGACGACAATGCCTACTCGAATCGAGAGTTCGCGAGCACGGGCGTGCGTTCGTACCAAGCTGGCCACGTCGGTGGTTCGGTGTGCGGGCAAGACTGCACGCGCGAGGCGTTTCCCGACGACGTCGAGGTCGTGGATGCGTGCGCGCAGCGAGCATACACCGCAGGGCCAGAACTCGAAGTCGGGGGCGCCACTGACGGTTGTCCGGTTTGGCGGCGACCCAACGGCGATCGCTACTTCTTCATACTGCTCGACGAGAGTCGACGAACGATCCAAGTCGCCGTCATTCATCCCGAAAACATCCCGAACCCCGCCTCCGGACTGTTGCCGCGCCTGCCCCGAAACTTGGAGCGTCGCGACGTCGACGCACTCCTGGAAATGCGATTGCCTGAATGATGCTCGACGTACGCGAATCACTACTTGTACGGCAAACTATCAGCCAATGGGACTGCTACATCGCAGAGTCCGGTTCTACTGAACCGAACTCTGGGGTTAGTCGAGCGGCGTTGACCAAGCTCAGCCAAGTCACGTGCCCGCCCAAACAGACTAACAGCACGAGCCCCAGTGCGAAGGCGCGATTGCGATGAGGTTGACGCGGCGAGAGCAACCAATGAGCATGGGCCACTCGAGTGCTCGCGTAGCCCAGGAAATAACTCGCAGCCACGATTGGGTGCGGGTTCTGCAACGCGAACGCCAGACCCAAAATCAGGTAAAACGGCTGGCTCTCCGAGTCGTTGCGCAGCAGACGCTCGGCACGTTGGCACAGTTCCGAGTCGGGCGCGACCGCGCCGCGAAAGTGAGCGGCGTCCTCGGGATAGCGGAACCCGCGCGTCCGAAACCGTTCGCGCGCTTGGACCGAAATCGCCGCGACGTACTTCAGCAGTAAAACCAGCACGGACAAGAGATAGACACTCAGCGAATCGAGGCTCATAGTAGAGGTGTGCAGTGCCAGCCGCGCGTTGACTTGAACGATTCCGGCGAAATGTTGTTTACGCGCATCGTGTCTGGGGGCGCCGTTCACGTGAGCCGGGGCGAACGTACGTACGCGCACGCGCACTACGCGTGGAAGGTGGTCGTTGGGCTGGACGCGCCGGTTTGGTGCGCACAGGCCGGTGCCATCACGACGCAGATTGGCGACAGCCGAGCGATTGTCATTCCTCCCGGACTCCTCCACGAGGTTGGGGGCAGCGGATGGACATGTACCGTATTCAGCGCTCCGGGCCGTCGGAACACGCCGTGGCATACGGGCACCACGGCTTGGGTTCCGGACCCTGCCGTCGTGCGGCGCGTGGTCGCCGTTTGCAGGCATCTCGTGCACCAGGAACGTCCGGCGACCGCGGGTCAGCTCGACGAGGTGTTCGCCCTCGTGTTTTCTGAAACGCCGTCGCCCTCGGTGGACGTGCGCGTTCGGAAAGCGCTGCTCCGCCTGGGAGATCCCGAGCCGGACCTCGTGGCGCTGGCACGCTCGCAACGGTTGTCTCTCGATCGCCTCTCGCACTTGGTGAAACACGATACCGGCCTACCGCTACGCAAACACGTGGTCTGGTCGCGGTTGATGGGGTTGCTCTCGGAGGGGACCCGTTACGAATCGATAGCCTCTGCCGCTGCGGCCGCTGGCTTCTCCGATCACGCTCACTTGACGCGAACCTACCGGAGTTACCTCGGGAGATTGCCGTCGGACTTCTCCGGCCCCCCCGACGTCCTCCAGCGTTGGTAGCCGCGGCCGAGGCGCGACGTCCAAGGTTCCAGGCGAGCGTCTCACCGTCGGCCGCAACGCCATACCACGCAGGTACGGGCCGTTGCACGAGTCGCGGCGGCTCGCACGCGTTACGGCGACCTCACGGCCTGGTTTGTCGAGATTTGGTCGTACCGGAGGGTTACTTGCGCTGACGTTGTAGCGATGAGAGTTTGCTCACGATTCGCAAGTCTGCGCCTAGCTATTGCACCCCGCTACCCTTCCCAGCTCGCGATCCTTTGCAATACTGGGTCGAGTTCGAGCTCACGACCGTAGAACACCTCTGGTGTTGGCGTGCAGCTCGTCTTTGATATCGAAAGTAGCCAATGCACCATTCCCTCAGTTCTGCAGCGTACCGTCACACTTCTTACATTTCTTCTCGGCTCGTCGTTCGCTCGCCCCTCCTGGCGCTGGTGGCGTGTCTCAGCGTGTCAGCCTGTTCGGACGGCGGTTCCGACGGCGGCGATACGGCAGAGTCACCGTCTCACCCTTCCCACGATGGTGGAAAACCGACACCTGGCGAGGACCACCCTTCGCAAACCGATGGCGGCACCGACGTTCCTCCGAACGACGACCCGCCCAACGAGGAGGAGTCGGACGCGGGAGGCCCGGCGCACGACCCCGGTGAAACGGACGGCCCCGATGAGCCGGACGAGCCAGGCAACGGTGGCGACCCCGACGAGCCAAACGAAGACCCCGAACCGGAAACCTTGCGCTCGCACTTCTTTCTGCCGACTCCCGAGGTCGACAACACCGGGGCCCCGCGCATCGCGCTCGACGAGGCAGGCGGGATGCACGCGGCCTACCCGACCTACGTCGGTGAGGGTGCCTACTACGCCTATTGCGACGCCGACTGCAGCAGCGAGAGCGACGTCGAGGTCGTGCGCTTCGAGACCGAGCTCAACGTGTCCAATGCGATGGTCGCGCTCACTCCGGAGGGACACCCACGGGTGCTCCTCAACTCGTGGGACCGCATTTATTATGCCCAGTGCGACGAAGATTGCACCGAGCAGTCATCGTGGGACATCGGCGCGATCCTCAAACACGACAACCAGGTCGAGGTTTCGGGTGAAGCCTTCGCGCTGGATCCCGACGGTAACCCGTACTTCGTATTGCACGCTTACATCGAGCTATTCGGCGTGGGGCAGTCGCCGCCGAGAACGATTGTAGCGTCGTGTTTCGACGCGTGCACCACCGCCGACGGGTGGCTCGCGGTGGAAATCGCGGACGAGACTTGGGAGGGTGGTGCGCTGCGCTTCGATCAGTCGGGGCGTGCGCACCTCTTGGCCTCGGCGGTGAAATACGAACTAGGTGTTCCGAGTGATCGAGTGCCCGTGTATGCCGAGTGCGACGAGAAGTGCGGCCAGGAGGGCGCAGAATGGAGGTCGTTGTCCTTGCAGGAGTCTGCCTACGAGGATCGTGAGAAGGCCGTGAGCATGCGCCCCGCGGTGTCGATGGAGCTCACTGCGGATGGCAAACCACGCGCCGTGGCGATGCTTGCAGGAGAGGCCGAGGACGAGCGTTTGGTCACCTACCTGGAATGTGACGACAACTGCACGGAGAGCATCGAATCTTGGACCGGGACGGTCGTGAGCAACAACCCGGAGCTGGCTGCAGGTTTGGACTTGGCGCTCGACGCCGAAGACAACCCGCGGCTCGCTTACAACCTAGGATACAGCATCTTCTTGGCGTCGTGCGACACGGGCGCTTGCGCCAGTGCCCCGTCGGAGTGGCAAATTGAACCAGTTGAACTCGCTTCGGAGATGGCGCCTGACGAGATCATCTTGTGGCCGAATTGCAACGTCGACGCTTGGTTCTTACACAGCCCGAACCTGGCCATCTCGAGCGACGGCACGGCCAAGGTTGGATATCAAGCTGCTGATTTCAGTGGCGGGGGAGTGTCGAACCCGGATCCCAACCAGACACCGTGTTTGGCCGGGCTGGACCTGACTTGGACGCGGATGAGCACGGTTCGTTAAGCGACTTCGTGATGTATTGGGCGTTGGCCACCACCGTCGAGTTCGGGCACAATCGGCTCCATGCGAGTCGCCGTGTTCAACGTGAAGGGCTACGACCGTGAGTACCTGTCACTGGCCAACTCCCAATTACCCGAAGGGCAACGTCACGAATTAATCTGGCTCGAGCCGCACTTGACGTTGGAGACGGTGGCACTGGCGCAAGGCGCGCAAGCGGTGTGCGTCTTCGTCAACGACAAGCTGAGCGCCCCGATCCTGGAGCGGCTGCGAGCGCTGGGGGTTCGCTTGATCGCGCTGCGTTGCGCCGGATTCAACAACGTGGACCTGGCCGCCGCAAAGAGCCTCGACCTAACGGTAGTCCGCGTACCCGCGTACTCGCCTCACGCCGTCGCCGAACATGCGGTCGCGCTCCTAATGACCCTCAACCGCAAGACACATCGCGCGTACAACCGGGTCCGCGACGGCAACTTCGCGCTGCGGGGGTTGTGCGGCTTCGACATCTACGGCAAAACCGTCGGGGTCGTGGGCACGGGCAAGATCGGGCTGGCTTTCGCTCAGATCATGAAGGGTTTCGGGTGCGCGCTGCTCGCCTACGATCCCATGCCGAGCCCCGAGGCTAGTGACCTCGGCGTGCAGTATGTCTCCTTGCCCGCGCTTTTGGAGAGCTCCGACATCGTCAGTCTGCACTGTCCGCTCACCCCCCACACCCGTCACTTGCTCAACGATACAGCAATCCGGCGCATGAAGCGCGGCGCGGTACTCATCAACACCGGTCGCGGCGCGCTGATCGATACACAAGCACTGATCCGAGCCTTGAAGCAACACCACTTGGGAGCGGTTGGAGTCGACGTCTACGAAGAAGAGGAGGCTCTGTTCTTCGAGGACCACTCGGCAGAAGGTATCGACGACGACACCTTCGTACGCCTCTCGAACTTCCCCAACGTGCTCGTGACTGCGCACCAGGGCTTCCTCACCGCGGAGGCGCTCACGGCGATCGCCGAGGTGACGCTCGCCAATATTTCTGCGTTCGAGGTAGGGGATCTCGAACCGTGCCAACGAGTGCCCAGCTGACCGGTAGCCGCGGTACCCACATTACCCGTCTCCGCAATCCCTGCGGCACCCCCGAATTCATTTGAGTTTGGCCACCGTGGCGCTATTGGGCGTCCTGCCAATGAGCCGCACCTCGAGCTCGACTCCAGGAACCTTCCTCACCAACGTTCACCTCTTTCGCGGAGTGGCGATCTTGGCGGTGGTTGCGACGCACGTGATCTTCGAGCTCGACTGGCCCCCAGACCGCCAAGGCGAGTTCAAGGTCTGTTTGTCCCTCGTGCAGAACGGCACCGTTTGGTTCATGTTCGTGGCCGGGCTGCTGTTCCGTCACCTGGCGCACAAGTTCGACTACCGCGCCTACCTGCTCGGAAAACTCAAGTACGTGGTCACGCCTTACCTCGTGGTCTCCGTGCCCTACGTAGTGCTGCAGTTTCAACGCGAGTTCGGCCTCTTTTCGCCGGCAGGTTCCGTCGTCCGCAACCCGACGCTGCGCGTGTTCTTGGCGTGCCTTTCGGGTGAACAGATGCCAATCCCGTTGTGGTTCGTGCCGATGATTTGCGTAGCCTACGTTTTGGCGCCCGTCTTTCTTTGGCTCGACCGTCAGCGTTGGGGCTATTGGATCATCCCGCCGTTGTTGGTTTTCGCCAGCCTGATCCATCGCCCCCACGAACAAACGATGCTGCGGCAAACCGTGCCGTACTTCATGCCCGTGTATCTGGTGGGCATGTGGGTCGCACGCTACATGCCGCTGGTCATGGAGTGGACTAGACGCTTCCGGTGGTTGGCCCTGACCGTTGCCGCAAGCATCGTAGCGTTCGAAGTCCTCACCCGGACGCGACCCGGGGCCATCGAGTCGCTATCGCCGTTTTCGACCGAAGCCGGCGTGTTCGATGTTAACATCTACCTGAAGCTGCTGCTGTCTTTCGTCGCGCTGGAGGCACTGGCGCGTTGTCCGAGTTGGTTGTCGAAGGTGCTCGATCCGCTCGCATCGTTGAGCTTCGGGATCTTCTTCATCCACTTCTACTTCGTCTACCTGTCCCGGGACGTCAGGCAGGCGCTCGGCACGTCATGGCCTGGTTCCACACTCACGCTGGCGCTGCTCACCTTACTGACGGTCTACCTCTCCGTAGGCTTCGTGACGCTGCTGCGACGCTCCTTGGGTCAGAACAGCCGCTACATCGTGGGCTGTTGAGGCGCAGCTGCGACCCCTGCTGCGGACCGCTTCGAAGGCCCCGGCGTCAGAGGCGGAAGCGCCGAAGACTACGAGCCGGATTCATGAGCAGGGGCGCAAGGGGTTTGGCCGCGCGCCACGATGCGTACGCCATCACTGGCGCAACGAATACGTCCACCGCGTAGTGCACGCGCTGGATCATCAACATGACGCCGATGGCCACGGTGAGTGCGCCGAACACCCAACGAGCCCAACGTTTGGGCGCGGTCACCGTAAAGACGGCCATCGCCGCGGTGTGGCCCGAGAAGAACAAGTCCTTGGTGAAGGTCGGGCCGCCACCCACGAGCGAAGCCACCGGGTCGACCAGCAACACGAGGTCCGGCGGGGGGTCCAACGGCACGATGGAGATGGCGACGCAGCGTAGGAACATCGCAATGCCGTAACTCAATATCCCGACCGCAAAACGCACTGGCCGAGGCGCGAGCAGCGCCAAAACCGCCAGCGCACAGCCGTACTCGATGACAAAGATGGGGATCGAGAGCTCGGCGACCGGCAATAGCGCCAACACCGGGTCGCTCAGCACGACGCCCGGCCGCATTTCTGCCACGTGCAGCTCGTTGACCAAAATCTTGACGGCGAACAGGGCAAACCCAAACGAAACCGCGAGCAACCAACGGAACGAAGCCTGGCTCAGCGCTCTCTGCCAGCGGCGAAAGACGCGGTATCCGCTGGCTTCTACCGAGCGCCGCAGCTGGTCAGGCACGCTTGTTTGAGTCACGGAGCCCCAAGGTAAGTTAAGAACGACAAACTGAAAACCTGCAGCTCTCCGTTCTGAAACGAAACCCCAAAAATGCAAAAAACCTCGCCGGATGGCGAGGTTTTTCTTTTCACTGACCGACTCGACGGCTCAGGGTCAGCCGCCACTAGCGGCTTTGAAGAAGGGCTCGAATTCCGGCCACAGCTTCTCGGACTCTGCCTTCAAGGGACCGCCCTTCCCCTTCTCGTGACAGGTCGTGCACTTGATGTCCCCCTTACCGGCCTCCTTGTAGGCCTTCTGGGCTTTCTTCATCGCGTTGCGGATCTCCTTCGCCTTGCCGCCGCACTTCCCGCAATGGCTCTTCACGGAACCCTTCTTGAGCGAGTCGCACTGGACCTTCTCTCCGTCGTCGTCGCCGGCTTGCGCCGAAGGCGCCGGAGTCAAAACGGCGAAAGCCGCAGCAGCACTGAGCGTGAAAGTGAGCAGACCTGACTTGAGCGAAAACTTGGGGGACATAACGCGTTTGAACTCCATTGAAGGGCTTGATGTGCCCGAAAGCTGAAAGAGTCTACGTCACGCTATTGACCGAAGATCCCCAGAAATGCCGAGAACAATGCGTTTTATGCTTCGGCTTCACTATTCCCCGGCCGGCCTCGACGTCACGCACGGGCTGTCGCGCATCGGGATTTTCCGAGGCAAGAATAGGCCTCCAAATACATACAAGCTTGCAGCGGCAAATGGTTGAAACCGCGAACTCGTTGCAGCGCCGCAGCTAGACGTGCACTCGGCTCTCAGAAGCCGCCTACGAGCTGCGTGAGCCAAACGAAAGCCGCGTCTCGCTCCGGTCCACCGATGACGCCCACCTCGGCCTTCAAGCGCAAAGTTCGCGCGTTGGGTTCGGAGGGAAACGGATACACCGAGGTGCCGAACAAGGCTCGATGTTGTACGACCTTGCGGTCGTTCAAGAAGTCGTACTGCAGATAAGGCTCGAGGTGCGGTGCGACGCGGGAGCTGACCAAACCGTACGCGCCCATTTTGGTGCGCCAACCGCCGGTCACGTCCTGGAACGAGGCGGCTCCCTCGGCGCGAACCGTGAGCAGACGCGATTGGTACGACACGTCGACGTCCGCAATCGAGAGACGCCGATGGGCATCGATGGTGTAACGGCCCGTGTAACCCGAAGCGCCAACGTCGAAGCGGCCCCACTGCAGACCCACTCGGCCGCCGATCGCCTTGTTCGCGTCGTAGCGGTCGCGGACGTTGTAGCGCATGTCCATCAGATCACCGCCTTCGGCGACCTCACCGTCCCCGACGATGGCGTCGGGCTGCTCGAGCCCATTGCTGACGAAGACGGCGTAGGTGAGGTGGGCCTGCGGTGCGACCGCCACGCGGCCGCGCGCCTGCAGGCCCAATTCTGACCACAAGCCCGGTACCACCACCGTCGCGAACAGCGGCGTCATGGCAGTCCTTCTGATGAAATCAGGCCACGAATACTCGTTGAAGGCGCCAATCGGAGCCTCGAAGAATCCGGGACGCAATACGAGCCATTCCCGTACCTCGAAGTCGAAGTAAGCGTGCGGCAACGTGAGTTCACGTTCCGCGCCGGCGAGATGCTCCGCGTCCACGCCAAGCTCGAGCAACGCGTGACGTGCCAGTTGCGACCGCAGATATACGGTCGCGTGACGAAAGTCGAAGGTGGCGCCACGCGTATCCCCGGTAGGACCCAGCTCCAACGAAGCGAAGCCGTTGACGGTCGTGGTTGGCTCGGAATCAGCGAGGTGCGTCGCGACGGAGCCCGTCTCACCGCCGCGAACGTCGCGCTGCAAGTCGAGTGTATCCTCGATGCCCGGAGTCAACGCGATTGGTCGGTCGGCAGTGCCCGCTTCGATGAGTACGTTGCCCGCGGCGTCGAGGCCGCGCACATAAACTTCTACGACGTCCAGGGAGCCAACGTCGAGGGCAAGCTCCGCCGGATGGGCGGCTGGTAAGTCGTGGCGGACGAACTGCCCCTCGGGCACACGTACCCAAACGCTCACGCGACCGATCCACGAGAACGGGTCGCCGGTAAACACCTTCAGCTTGCGCTCGTCGCGGGCAAACTCGGTTCGCAGCGAGAATCGCTGGCCGTACTGCTGCCAGTGGCGTTGTGCAGCCGTCGCCGCACCGCGACGCGCGGGCGCCAGGCGCTTACTGAAGTCGACTCCGGGATCGAGCGCGAACAACTTGAGGAACGCAGGCAAAGCGACGTCTGGACGGTCGAGTTGTGCCGCGCTCAGAGCCAGCGCAAGGTGAGCCCGGCGCAACTCGTCAAGGCTCAATCCCCCCTCGCTGATGGCGCGCTGCGCGAACATCAAACTGCGCTCGTAGTCGACATCGAGCACCGCCTGCTCCGCTTCGAAGAGCGCGGACTGTTCACTGGGTGCGGCGTTCGAAACGGACGAGGCTCGCCCCTCACTCGCGGGAGGCGGTGCCGTGGCGTGGCTCGGTGCTGGCGCAACCGGCACCGCGGTCGCGCCGGTAGCCGTTGGGCTTGCCGATGATGAGTCGGTAACGTCCTGAGTGCGGACGGGAGCGGAATCGAATCCAACCGATACGCTCGACGATGGCGGTACCTGGGCCGCAGGCGGCGCCGAGGGCGCGGGCGGGCCGCTCGTAACAGCGGTGGTCGGCGCAGCGTTCGACGAGGGCAGCTCAGGAGCCGTCGTCGGTGCAGACGGCTGCGCTTGGGCCAGGCTCAGCCAACCTTGCCACAGGCAATACCCCACTAGCGCCTGCCACGCTCTCGTTCCCATGCCTCGGCTTCCTCGCGATCGTCATGGGCGTTGTTCCCAACCAACAAAGCGAGAAACGGACTGCCCAGCTTTCACCTCTACGACGACGCTGGTCGCCGTGCCAAGTTCCGAGTTCTCGAGGCGCAGCAGATGGGTCCCGGGCGGCAGGTGCACGCCGCGCAACGGCGTGACGCCGAGCACGCGCCCGTCCACGGACACGCGCGCCCACGGCGAGCTGTCGAAGTTCAGCGTGCCCATTGCAGCCTCTTGAACGGGTGCGAGGCCCGGATCGGTCGCTCGAGGCGGAGTACTGGCGGGGGAAACCGACGTGGACGGTGTTGCCACCGTGGAAACCGCAACGGTGGGTGGTAGGCTGCCGTCGGGAACCGATCCTGCGACAGCAGGTTGCGCCTCCAGGGACGCTGCCGGCCCGCCCGCTCGGTTAGCGGCATCGATCACGGCTTGCTTGTCGCCCGCCGCAGGTAACGGCGCTCCGCCCCGCACGGCTCGGCCGATCCAACGCGGGCCCGGAGACGCGAGTGGTCGGGGCGCACCGACGTTGGCGCTCTCAGGAGGGACGTCGCTGGGGGCCACTGTGACGCCCAAATCCGCACCGGTGCTCGTTGACTGGGCCGGAGCGACCTCGTTTGCCGGCGGCACGACGTCGACGGGCGCCAGCTCAGCGACGCTGCTCGTCCTGAGCGCACCGGTTGCGACGCCCAGTTCACGGTCACTCGAAGCAGGTAGTCGTTCACGCGCCGGAGCCGGTGTCTCCGAATCCCGCGCCCCGAGGCGGGTTTCGTTCGAAGTCCACCGCCCGGTGCCGACGACCGCGGCGACAGCGGCGGCGACGCCCAACGCGCCGACAGCGACGCCGCGACTAGCCAGGCTGCGCCAAGACGAGCGCGCAGGTGGCGCGCCCGATGCGCGGGCGACGCGTTCACCCTCCGTGGGCACCGTGGAGTCAGCGACCTCTCCGGCGGGCGGACGGGAGCTGCGCCTTTCGATGCGATAGCCCTGCGGTGGAGTCGAGTTACGCCGTTGGACGCGCGCCGCACGACCATTGCCCACGGCCTCGTCCCCCGTCGATTCCTCGGTGGGAAACTCGCCTTCGAGCGATATGGCGGGCGCGAGATACTTCGGGACCAATGCCGCCGAGTCGAGTTCCGCATTCGCTGGCAGTTCAGCCGTAGTTAACCCGGTAGGAGTAACGATGTACGGCACCGGCGTCGGACCGCTCGACAACGTAAAGATGAAGTCGGCCATGCCCGGGATCCGTTGGTCCGGGTTCTTCTCCATCGCCCACAGGATCGTCTGTTCGATGCGGAGCGGGATCTCTTGGCGGCGCCACCGCGGTAGCGGCGGGGGTGACGACAGGTGCATCACCATCACGTCGCCTACTCCTTCCGCGACGAAGGGCGGGGCTCCGCACAACATCTCGAACAAGATGACACCGAGCGCGTACACGTCCGAACGGTGGTCGACCGCATCCGGTATGCCACGACACTGTTCGGGAGACATGTACGGCGGCGTCCCGAGGATCGAGCCGACGTTCGTCTTCACCTGACTCAACTTGTCGCCGTGCAACTTGGCGATGCCAAAGTCGAGCACCTTGATCAACTCGCGTCCCGCGACACGTGGGTCGGGCACGATGAACAAGTTGTCGGGCTTGAGATCGCGATGCACGATCCCGCGCTTGTGGGCAGCTTGCAGGGCCGACGCTGCTTGGACGGCGAAATCCACCGCGCGGTCGATCTCAAGTTTGCCCTCGCGCGCGAGCCGTTGAGCCAACGTCTCGCCCTCCAGCCGCTCCATGGCGATGTAGGGAAGACCGCTCGGCAGCATACCGACGTCCAAGATCTCGACGATGTTGGGATGCCGAATCGAGTTCGCGGCGCGAGCCTCGTTGAAGAAGCGCTGCACGAGCGCGGGGTCCGCGACGTGCTCCTGACGTAGCACCTTGATCGCCACCTTGCGGTGAATCACCAGGTGAATCGCCTCGAAGACGTCGCCCATTCCACCGCTGCTGAGCAGCCCGATGATCTCGAAGTTGTTGACGCGCTGCCCGATGAGCTCTCGACAACGACGTTCGTGTGCCTGATTGGCGTCGAGGACCGCGGCCAACGTGCCGCCAGTCAAAGACTGCAAGATGTTGGCGACGGTCTGCCGTTGATTCTCGGAGATGTACGACGGCGTGGCGCTCGGGTCCGGAGGTGGTGGAATAGATGGGCGGTTCGAGACGTGCGCGGCGACATCGGCGCCTACGCTGGGCGCGTGTTCAGGCAGCGACGGTGACGATTCTGCGTCCGACCGCTCTCTTAGGGCATCTATTGCCCGCTCAGGCTTACCCTCGGCGTGCATCTCGTTACGCGGGGCGTTTCCCTTCTGCCCTCGATTCCTTTTGCGTTGTTTACCCATCGCTCAAAGACGGCTGAAGCATAACACGTTCACTCTCGAAGTCATGGCTCGGCGCTCGCGCCAATCCACGTTGATTTGGTGTCGTGGAGCTACCCAAAGCAAACCCGTTTAATAACGGGTCGTCACCAGGTCACCTAACGACCGCGATCGTATCGTGTCGGTACGCGTGTGGACCCGGTGTCTTTTCGAGCATCAGCTGATAAAAGGCAACGGTGTCTTCCAGCGTGCGCCCTTTTCCCTGGCAGCAAGTTCCAGTCTTCCAGAAGTCGGAGCTGGAGTTGGAGCGCGCCGCGAAGCTGGCACTGGAGACCCAAATCGACCTCCAGCAGCTGCCGCGAGCGCTGAATCAGCTGTTCGTGGCCGAGTTGACTAGTGCGGGGGTTCAACGTGCCCGCGTTACGTCGGAACGGCGGCAATTGGGCTGCCAATTTCTACTGCGGGGCAATGGCATAGTCATATTTCTGAGCCTCGAACCACAGCTCGTGGCTCTGCTGGTGCGGCGCGTCCTGGGTCAACCCCCACGCATCGACTCGGGCGCCGCGCTCGGGCCCGCCACCGTTGGTGCCGCGACTGCCATGGTGGCTGAGGTAGCTCGTCGCGTGTCCCGGCAAGGTCCGCTCGTCCCGGATCTCTCGGTAGCGCGCGATGGACGTCCGTCGGCGATCGCCCTAGGAAGCCAGCTCGCGTGGACGGTCGACTTCTGGATGCGCCTGGAGGGTACCGCCTACGCTGGATTCGTCGCGGTGTCGCCGGACGTCCCCAACGTCGGTGGCACACCGCGTCGACCCACGAACGGCTCCAGTCGTGTGCCGATCACGCTGCCGTTGCTGCTCGCGCGCTGCGTGCTAGGCGGGGACGACTATCGATCGCTGTGTGTCGGCGATGTGGTGGTCCCCGACTCCGATACGTCGCGTTGGTTGACGGCGGTGTATGGTGGCGCGCCGCTGCCCGACGAGGTGAACGTGTCCCTATGTTCACCCGGAGCGACTCGCGCATTGGTACTTTCGTCCCGGGGCGGCAAACTGTGCTTGGCTGGGTCGACGGAGATGAGCTACGACGTGCCGGTGGCGAGCAAGCAAGTAGGCGGTTCTGAGTCCAATCAGGCAACTCTCGAAGCCCCAACCGCGGACGTCGTCATGGACGCGCCCGTGGTCGTCCACCTCGAGTTGGGCAGCGTTACCTTGTCGGCGCAATCGTGGCTCGAGCTGCGCGTGGGCGACGTCGTGTGCAGCGATTTACCGGTGGGGCGTCCCGTCACGCTGCGGGTTGCCGCTCGCGCCGTGGCTGAAGGTGAACTCGTCGCCGTAGACGGCCACGTCGGCGTCCGAATCCAACGTTTCTTCAGCGCGTGACCACCCCAGCCCTCGACACGCCGATGTTCTTCGGACTCAGGTTTCGCGTTGCCCCCGGTTTCGTCTACGGCGCGCTCCTAGCAGCGTTCACCGCATGCCAACCCGAGAAGTCTTCCGCTCCGGACGTGGCCACGATGGCCGGCACGTCGAGCGCGTCCACGAGCAGCTCGCCCCCGCCAGCGGCTCCCGCGATGCCCCATGGCGCGAACGTTGCGGCCACCGTCCAATCCGGCGATGCGTCTTCCGCCTCGGTCCCAGAGTGGGCGCTCGGCACCTGGAAAGCGGGCGGCGTTACCACCGTCACGACCCTGAAACTACCCAACGACCAAGGGGTACAGCTCGGCTGGCTCAAAGACAAGGGCACACGTTACGTCGGGCCCGTCGACATTTCGTTCACCTTGGCCCGCGACGGCGCGGCAACCGGCAAACTCTCCGGAACATTGGGCGACCTGCTGGTCAGCGGGGCCTGGCCGAGCGCGGGACCACTGCACCTCACCCTGCGTCCGGTCGCGGACGGTCCCGACGTGTTTCACGGCACGTTGACCATCGTCTGGGACGCGCAGAAAAAGCACGGCCGTGGGCAGCTGCGGGCAACCAGCGGCGATGGTCAGTGGCTGCGGTCTGCAGACCTTGAGGTGGTGGGCGCTTCCTAGTACATACAGCGCATGTCTCATTCGGCTCAAGCGCTCCAAACCTGGCTCGAGACGTTCCTCGCCAAACACGGCGGGGTCGCAGGCACCGTGCACTTGTTAACCCGTGAACCAACCGAGCCGATTCTGGAGCTCGCGGCCTCGGTTCGGATCCCGCCGCCCGTGATCGAGGCGACGCGCTTGATCCCCAAGGGCAAAGGCATGGCGGGTTTGGCGTGGGAACGAGCGCAGCCGGTCCAAACGTGCAACTTGAAGACGGATGATACGGGCGACGTCCGCCCCGGCGCCAAGGCCGTGAACGCGCAAGCGGCAGTCGCGCTTCCAGTGAACGGAGCTAGCGGCACGTTGCGAGCCGTAGTCGGCATCGCGTTCGCTGGTGAACGCGAGTTCGGCGAAGCGGCGCTGGCGGTCCTGCAGGACGACGC
>CBINDO010000097.1:0-25020 GCA_966249405.1 uncultured bacterium
CGGCACCGGGTTTACCCATCGCACCTCGCAACAGCAGCAGGTTGACGATCTCTTGGACGTTTTCGGTGCCGTTTTCGTGTTGAGTGATGCCCATGGCCCAACACGCGATGATGCGCGAACTCTTGGCGACCAAACGCGCGGCCTGCTCGATCGCCTCGGCGTCGACGCCACTGGCCGCCACCAGCTCGTCGAAGCGCTGAGCCCGCAGATGTCCAACGTACTGTTCGCTTCCCAGCGTGAACTCGCGAACGAAGTCCCAATCCACACAACGCTGCCCCTCGTCGTCCCATGTCAGGAGCAGCTTTGCGATCGCCTTGAGCAACGCGATGTCGCCGTTTACGGTGACTGGCAAATGCAGGTCCGTGATGGCGGTACCGCCAGTGAGCAACTTGAGCGGTCGCTTGGGATTGACGAACCGGACTAGCCCAGCTTCCGGCAACGGATTCATGGCGATCACTTTGCCCCCACGCTCTTTGCAACGTTCGAGCGCAGAGAGCATGCGTGGGTGGTTCGTGCCCGGGTTCTGACCGATCACGAGCACCAACTCCGCGCGGTCGAAGTCGTCGAGTTTCACCGTGCCCTTGCCGATGCCGAGCACCTTGGACAAGGCGACGCCCGTCGACTCGTGGCACATGTTCGAGCAATCCGGAAGGTTGTTCGTGCCAAGCTGACGGACGAACAATTGATACAAGAATGCGGCTTCGTTGCTGGTGCGGCCGCTCGTGTAAAAAACGGCGCGATCGGGACTGGACAATCCCTTCAGGGTGTCTCCCACCAAACGAAAGGCCTCGGCCCAGTCGATCGCCCTGTAGTGAGACATTCCCGAAGGCTTGTACATGGGTTGGACGAGCCGTCCCGCCTTTCCGAGCTCCATCGGTGACCATTGCCGCAGCTCCTCGACGGAGTGGCGAGCAAAGAAGTCTTCGCCAATGGTCTGGGCTTGGGCTTCTTCGGCCAACGCCTTGATGCCGTTCTCGCAGTACTCGCCGACGCGCGAACGCTCCTGGTCGGGATCGGGCCATGCGCAGCCGGGGCAATCGAAGCCATGTACTTGGTTCACGGTCAAGCTAGCCCGCAACGCCGCCCCCGGAGCCATGTACCGCGCTGCGTGCTCGATGGCCACTGCGACCCCCGGCAATCCCGCCGCAGACCGACGCGGCAAGGTCGTGTACAGCAACTCCGCCCCGGGGGCCGTTTTGGTCAGATCTCGGCTCGACATAGGCTCTTTTTACACCAAATTCGTGGCGGTGACACGATTGTGCCCGATTGTCGTCGCTGCTAAGAGCCGTGCGACGCCTCTTTCTCGCACGAGCGTATCGCAATGCCCGAGTCGCCCAAACGCATCGCCATCTTCATCGTCGCCTACAACGCGAGCAGCACCCTCGCCAAAGTGCTCGACCGTATCCCCGAGTCCGTCTGGGCTCGAGTGGAAGAGGTGTTCGTCTTCGACGACGAAAGCCGGGACGATACGTTCCAGGTGGGGCTCGACTACAAGCGCAACAGCCAGCGCGCCAACCTCCACGTGTTTCGCAACGAAAAGAATCAAGGTTATGGTGGCAACCAGATCCTCGGTTATCAGTATGCGATTCAGCGTGGTTTCGACATCGTTGCGCTGCTTCACGGTGACGGCCAATACGCGCCCGAGGCCCTGCCTCAACTCCTCGCCCCCTTGGAGCGCGGAGAGGCGGACGCGGTTTTTGGTTCTCGCATGGCGGTTGCGGGCGCCGCACTCGAAGGCGGGATGCCGCTGTACAAGTACGTTGGCAATCGCATCCTGACGACGTTCGAGAACACGATGCTCGGTATGGACCTCACCGAGTTTCACTCGGGTTACCGCCTGTATTCAGTGGCGGCACTCAAGGACATTCCGTTCGAAAAGAACACCCACGACTTTCACTTCGACACCCAGATCATCATCCAGCTCCACGCTGCCCACAAGCGGATCCTGGAAATCCCCATTCCAACCTACTACGGGGACGAGATCTGCCACGTGAACGGTATGCGCTACGCCAAAGACGTGTTCTTGTCGGTGCTGCAGTACCGGGCCCACGAGTTCGGGTTGACGCGTCGTCCCGAGTATCAAATCTCTGCCACCTACAACGCCAAGAAGAGCGCTCACAGCTCCCATTCACAGCTCGTGGAGCTCGTGCCTCCCAGTGCGCGGCGCGTGCTCGACCTGGGTTGCGGCGAGGGGGCCATCTCGCGCGTTTTGCTCGAACGTGGTTACGAGGTGGTCTCGCTCGACTCACACGCTCCACAAACCCACCTGCCTCGTTTCATCCAAGCCGACCTCACCGAAGATTTGCCCTTGGCGCCGAGAGACCTTTTCGACGTCGTGATCCTGGCGGACGTTCTCGAGCACCTCGTAACGCCGGCCAAACTTCTTCGCCAAGCGATGTCTCACCTCGCGCGCGGCGGACGCCTGCTCGTGTCTTTGCCCAACGTCGTGCACTGGAGCGTGCGCGCACTCGTCATGGCTGGAAAATTCGAGTACACCAACCGTGGTATTTTGGATCAGAGCCACCTCCGCTTCTTCACCAAGAAGTCCGCCGAGCAGTTGTTCCGCGAGGTCGGCCTGGCGGTAAAGTGGCACGGCACGACGCCGGTTCCTTGGGAATTGGTGCTCCCGCAGAAGTTGCCCGGCGTCGCGAAGGTGGTGGAGCGCGCTGACCTGGCGTTAACTCGATTGCAGCCGGATCTGTTCGCCTACCAACACCTCTTCGAGCTGGTTCCTGCGAAATCTGCAGTCACGTAAATACGGATTGGGGGGTTTGGGAGATCGAGGAACGAACTGCGGCCCGAATGAACTCGGGCCGCCTTGGAACCCCTTCATGACCTTCCGTAACTCTCTGGTGAGCGCGCTCGCTTGCTGTTTGGTCACGGCGGCCACGCCGGCATGTGATCGCTCCGAGAAAGAGGAAAAGGCGGCGTCCAAGCCTTTCCCGAGTGCAGAGGTAGTCAATGCGGTCCCGCACGAAACGTTGGCCAGCGCGTTGCCCAAGATGGTCGCCGACTGGTCGCGTAGCGAGCCACAGAGCAGCGCGACGAGCTCGGGCAAATATCAGATGGCGCGAGCGTCTGTGACGTTCAAGAAGGAAGTCGACGGAAAGACCGGCACTCTGGACATCGAGCTCATCGACGGCACACACGTCCCGTCGGTCAAGTCTCAGCTCGCCCTGATGACGCACTCCGCTAACGACGTACATCAAATGGACCTCACATTGGCGGGCTACCATGGCATGCAGCAGTGGCAACCGATTGAAGGTGAGGTTGCGGCGCTAGTGGTGATTGCCGGCAGGTTCGTCGTCAAGGCGAAGGGCTCACTTGTCTCACCAACGGTGTTCGCGCGAGCCATGGAGGGTATCGACGTGAACGAGTTGGAGGTGTTGGCTGGCGTGACCCCAACCGTTCAAACTTCCAGCTCGGCAGCAAGCGTGCCCACTGCTGCAGGTACGAGCATCGGCGCGGCCAGTGGCCCGCAGGGGAGCACGAGCACCGGCGCACCGACGCGCGGCCCAGCCCATCAATGAGAGCGCCGCTTTACCCGTGGCGGACTGAAAGCGTGTCGCGACTGCTTTCGCCATCCGGTGATCCAGTTGACGCGAAGGTTTACCCCGCGAACACACGACTTTCCGGCACTTCACACTTTGCAGTCAATCGATCGCGCGATCTCGCGCATAGATGCCGTGTGAACCCGAGAGCCGCGACCCTGGTCATTGGTACGCTTCTGCTATCAGGATGTGGCGTCGCGACGGGCGGGGCCGACGAATGGCAGCCCGCCGTCGGCACCGACGGTACGGCCTCGGGAGTAGCACCAAACGGGACCACGCCCGGCGCACCCGCGACGGCGGGGTCAGGTGGTTCGACGACACCGCCGTCCAACGGGGTGACCACACCTGGAACGGCTGACCCCACACCGCCCACGGGTACCAATCCTCCGCCCAACCCCGATAATCCAGCGGCCCCGGAACTCCTGGCTCGTACCTGGAGATTAACACACGAGCAATACCAGCGAACGATCGCCGAACTGTTCGGCGTGCAGGTCGATCTCGGCAACTTCGCTCCGGAGACGGGCAACGGAAAGTTCGTCAACTTCTCCTCGACTTCGTTCGTACGCCAAGATCTGGCCAACAACTACTTCGATGCCGCCAAGGAGGTCGCCTCCAAACTCGACCGGACCAAACTCGCCGCTTTGACCTCGTGTGCGCTCGAAGTGAGCTGCAGTTCGACGTTCGTCACCGAATTGGGCCGCAGAGTGTTCCGACGACCAGTTCCGACTGAGCTCGTGCAGCGTTACATGGCGCTCATCGATACCGCGGCCGCTAGCTCCGAACCCAACGCCGTCGAAGCTGGGTTTCGCGCGGTCGTCACGGCAATGTTGAACTCGCCGTTGTTCTTGTATCGTACGGAGATCGGGGCGGAGGGCGACGTGACGAGCAACGTGTTCGAGCTGACGGACCACGAGCTCGCAGCGGAGCTCTCCTTCAGCCTACAAGGCGGCACTCCTCCCGAATGGCTGGCAGCGCTCGCCGACGCAGGTGAGCTCCGCGATCGTTCCGCGCTGCGAGAAGCCGTCCAACGGCTGCTGACCGAACCGGCCGCCAATATCGAACTTGCACGATTCCTGACCGAGTGGCTGGAGGTCGACGACTTCGAGCAAACAACGAAGTCCGCCGACGTATTCCCCGGGTTCGACGCGGCAAAGCCACAGATGGTGGCGGAATTGGATGCGTTCCTACAGGCGCGCGGACAGCAGGGCAACACCCTGTCCGACTTGCTTACGGGTGCCATCCCCGAAGTCTCACCGGCATTGACGAACTTCTACTACTCGGATCCGAGCGCACCGACCGACCGTCGAGCGACGAGTCGCGCCGGGGTGCTGGGGCTTGGCGTCGTGTTGTCCGACCACGCCAAGTCGTACCTCACGTCACCGACGTTACGCGGCACGTTCGTGCGCAAACGCTTCTTCTGCCAAGAGATCACGTTGCCGGCCAACTTCACCCCACCTCCCTTGTCGGAAACGGAAGTGCTGAAATCGGCGCGCACGACCCGCGAACTGTACGAACGGCACCAAGCAGACCCTACGTGTGCCCCGTGTCACGACTTGACGGACAACATCGGCTTCGTGCTCGAGGAGTTCGACGGTGCGGGCCGCGTTCGGACCTTGGACACGACCCAAGGCGGCGCGGAACCACTGGACCTCGCAGCACAACTGACGAGTTCGGACGTGGACCGGCCCTTGGGGTCGCTTGCCGACTTGAGTCAAGCGCTGTCCGAGAGCGCACAAGTCAGACAGTGCCTGGCTCAACAGGCTTTCCGTTTCTACTTCGGGCAAGGCGAGACCTCGACCCTCCTCCCCCCGATTGTCCAGGGCAGCGCGGCCGTCGAAGGCTCCACGCTGGGCGGGCTACTCGAAGGGTTGTTCACCACCGAAAGCACGCACCTGCGCGTCAGGGAGCCCGCATTATGAGTCTTCCCTCGAAGCCCTCGAACGCCATGCAGCCCTCGCGAATCCTCACGCCGCGTTTGGTCGACGTCTCCCGCTCGATCTCGCGTCGAGGTTTGCTCAAGACAGCGCTCGGTGCCGTGGTCTTGGGGCCCTTCGTACGGACGCGCGCCCTGCAGGCGCAAGGCTCGATGCCCAAACGCTTGGTCATGGTGTTCACCCCCGACTCGAACCCGCCGGAGTGGTGGCCAACCGGCACGGGGGCGACCTTCTCGCTGAACGAACCGCTCGCCGACTTCGCTGGCCTGGAGAGCAAAATGCTCGTGCCGCGACGGCTCGACCACTCGTGGACCTACGACAATCACCACGTCGCTGGCATCGTGCAGCTGTTCACCGGAGGCCGCTTCGACGACGACGTGAACAAGTATGCGGACGGTCCTTCGGTCGACCAATATCTGCTGCAAAACACCGAGCTGCGCGGCGGCACGCCACGGGCATCGATCCACCTCGCGGTGGACGATGGACGCACCGACCAACGCCACGTCATCTGTTATTCTGGGGCAAGCCAGCCGATGGGAGCAGAGGTTTCGCCATCGCGAGCCTTCAACAACTTCTTCGAAGGGGTGACATTCGGGCAGGCACAGCCTCCGGAACCCGTGGCCACGGGCCCCACCCTCGAGAGCCAGCTCGACGCCCAGCTGGTGGCGGCCAACAAGGAAGACTTGCGCTACCTCCAGCGTTTCCTGGGTAGCGATGAAAAGGCCCGGTTGGAGCTGCACTTGGAAGCACTGTCCGAGCTGGAACGGAGGCTCGCCGTGACGAGCGGCGGGGCAGCGCCACCAGCCGTGGTAGGCGGCCAATGCGCCGAGGCGGACGTCTCTGGATTCAAGAACTCGCTCAACGACGCAACGTCGATGACCCGGTGGGCCGAGATCAACGCAGATCTGATCGTCAACGCATTCACTTGCGACGTTACACGCGTCGCCAGTTATCAGTTCAGCTTCTCGGGCGGCCATCACGAAGGGTTGATGGGATTTCGGCAGAGCTGGCACGATGAGGTAGCCCACGTGAGCAAGACCGACGATTCGGTCACGGTGGGTACGGAATCGATGTCGTCACGAGCTGCCTTCAACCGCTTCTCGCGCTTTTGGAACGGGCACATCGCCGCCTTGGCCAAAAAACTCGAGGCGATTCCGGAAGGCGACGGCAGCATGCTGGACAACACGCTCATCTACTGCGGCGTGGAGAGCGGCACGAACCACAGCCACAACCCCAACGATATGCAGTACCTGCTCGTCGGTGGCCGGAACCTCGGTTTTGCGACGGGCCAGGTCTTGGACGTGGGCAGGCAGAGCGCACACCGTCTGCACGTCGCGGTGCTGAACGCGTTTGGAGCAGAGGTCGACACGTTTGGTTCCGCAGACGACGGCAGTGGCGCGCTGCCAGGTATCCTCGTTTGAATCAGAGCCGCAGAGTCCGAGCGGACGACTTCACGGCGCGGTCATTCGAGATAAAACACCGTGTGCTTGTTCACCACGTCGATACCGCGAGATTTGGAGCCTGCAGGTAGGTAGATCTTGTCACCGACGACGGCCGCCCCGAAACCGTGACGGGGCAGTGACATGTCGGGCAACGCCGACCATCGGTCGGTAGCAGGGTCGTACACTTCCGTTTCGTGAAAGATGCCGTTCGGGTCGTCGACGTTGCCTTCACCACCAAACACGTAGATCTTGCCGCCCAACAAGGCGCCAGCCGAGCCGCCGCGTGGGGTCAGGATTGGCGCGACTTCTTCGTAGGTGCGCGCCGCTGGGTCGTAGACGTAGGACTCGGCCTGCACCTCCTCGATGATCACGTCTCGACCAGAGACGATGTAGATCTTGTCGTTCAGCGCGGCCGCGACGCAGTGATGTCGATGCGCGGGTAGAAAGGGCAACGTCTCCCATTCGTCGGTCGCGGGGTCGTACGCGGACGCGTCGGGCAGCGCTTCGCCGTTGGTGCCGCCGAAGATGTACACCTTGTCCTGGTAGGTCGTCACGCACGATGCCCCGCGTTTGGACTCGGGGGGCATCGGTGAGACGGGAGTCCATTCGTCGGCGGTGGGATCGTACGCGTAAGAGCTACCGTCGGCCATACGTTGTCCCGAACCAGCGTGAAAGCCGAGCACGTACAATTTGCCGCCCACCGTAGCCACGTTCGGATGGTGAAACATCACCGGGAATGGCGCGACCTCGCGCCAGCTGTCCGTAGCCGGAGTGTACACCTCGACGGTGTCCGTGACGGCTGGGGTAAAGCCGCCGAGCACGTAAACCTCGTCGTCCAGCATGCCGACCCCATGTTCACCGCGAGCAGTGGGAACGACCCCCACGTCGACCTCGACTGGCTCGCCGCCCGGCGTCGGCGAAGGTTCACCCCCCGAGCTCACATCGCTGCTCGAGTTGGATGGTGGAGGGGACTCTGCCACGTTCGTCCCCAGGTCGTCGCTGGCTACGACGTCGGGCTCGGAACCCCCCGACGCGGTCGTCTGGGTCGACGCCGGCGTTGTCGACGGAGCCGGCGCGTCCGTGGGATTGCTCGAAGCGGCAGATGCGGGCTCGAGGCTGTCATGCGACCCACTCGACGGCGCCACGTTCGAGGCGCTTGAAGCATCGCTCGCCGCCGGACTCTCTGAGCCCGGCTGCACGGTGGACTGGGGTTGCGCGCCGCATGCGACGCTCAACACCCCTAAAACCCAATTCCGCGAGGTCATGAGAACACTGTCTCATCCCGTCGTCGGAGCGGCCACCTTCGACTCGCCGGGTCTGCGCCATCACGCCTTCGGCGCCAAAAGTGGCTCTACATCGAGTGCAAAAATCCTGGCGTGCTTGGCTCCAGTCTGGAGAGGTGGCACGCGTGAGTGTGGACGAACGCTCCGTGCCGCCACGGTGGCATTGCCGTCGCGGACCGAGCCCTTCGTCAGTTGGTGCCCAATGGCGGCTCGAGACGACGCGGCCCCGGTGCCCACATCGCGAGTGGCAATTGCAAGTGTCTCACGCGCCAGCGTCGATCCCGTTGGCGGGCGTCGTCCCCGTACGAAGGTAACCCGATGGGCCAACCGAGCTCCAGGGCAACCCCGCCCGGGCGGGGCCTTCGGGCGGAGCACCGGACGCGAAAGGTCGAGGGCCCGCGACGAAAGCCGACGTGTACCTTTACCCGGCCCACGACTTACGGCAATGTAGACCCATGCGGGCTCCCGCCGACGGTCAAACGCCGACTGCTCCCCTCACCTCCTTGGAAACCCAGCTTTGGAGAACTGTTTCACAACACGCCGACCTGAACGAGTGCCTGCCAAAGGTGATCGACTTGCTCGCCAAAGAGTCACCGGTCCTCGGGGTGTTGATCCGACGGTTGGACGAGTCGCCCACGCGCCTGGTCAGCGCCACATTGGCCACCGTCACGCGCAGTAACCTGCCGACTGAACGACTCGATAGCGCGCGGACGGATCTTGCCGGGCAGAGCGAATCGGAGGTGCGAAGGTTCCTGGCGCAGGGCCACCCGTTGTGGCTACACGAAGGCTCGGACGAGCTCGCTTCGGCACTTTTTCCCTTTGGTCTGCCAGTGCGAGTCTGGGCCGCGCCGTTGTCGGGCAACGCCGGGCACGCGGGCGTCGCGTTGTTCATGGTCCCGCCGACCACCACACCATTGGAGCTGACGCCGACGTTTCAACTCAGTTGGCCGTCGCTGGCCGTCGCCTTCAAGAACGACCAGCACTTCCACGACGTCATACGGCTCCGTGAAGCGCTCAAAGCGGACCGCGAAGCGCTGTTATCCCGGCTTGGGCGTCAAGACATCTGTGAAGTCGTGGTGGGCGAGGAGAGTGGGCTCTCTCAGGTCATGGCGGCCGTTCACCAGGTCGCACGCACCGACGCGCCCGTGTTGATCTTGGGCGAGACGGGTTCGGGGAAGGAAGTCATCGCGCGCGCCATCCACGAGCGTTCCGCGCGCAGCAAAGGACCGGTCGTACGCGTGAACTGCGGGGCAATTCCCACCGATCTCGTCGATTCGGAGCTGTTTGGTCACGAGCGCGGTTCGTTTACCGGGGCCGTCAACTCGCGCAAAGGTTGGTTCGAACGCGCCGACGGCGGCACGCTCTTCCTCGACGAGGTGGGCGAGCTGCCCGCGGCAGCGCAAGTTCGCTTGCTGCGTGTGCTCCAGGACGGTACCTTGGAGCGCATCGGAGGGCATCAGACGGTCCACGTCGACGTGCGAATCGTAGCAGCCACGCACCGCGACCTCGAAGCCATGGTCCGCGAAGGTTCGTTCCGAGAGGACCTCTGGTATCGGCTGAGTGTGTTTCCGATCCAACTCCCGGCGCTCCGCGACCGACTCGACGACTTACCAGCGCTAGTGAACTACTTCGCGGAACGGGCGGGCAAGCGCCTGGGTAATCCGCATCTGGTCGCGACGCCGAGCGACCTCGACAAGCTCCGCAATTATAGCTGGCCCGGCAACGTACGCGAACTGTCGGCGGTCATCGAACGCGCGGCGATCATCGGCGGCGGCAAAGCGCTGGACATCTCGGCCGCGTTGGGCACCCACGGTACGCGGTCGGCGTCGCGCCCCCCGCCCGTGTCGGCAGTCAACGAACCAATCGGCACGCTGGACGACGCCATGCGACGGCACATACGGCGTGCCTTGGAGGCTTGCCAAGGGCGCATCGAGGGTCCTCACGGAGCCGCCAAACTCCTGGGCATCAACCCGCACACGCTGCGCGCGCGGATGCGCAAGCTGGGCGTCGAGTGGGCGCAGTTCCGCACTTGAGGCAGGCTACAGCCTAACGCCGAGCACGAAGAAGACGTACACACCGATCACGATGTGCGACAGCGTCACTCCCAGCAAGTTGCGGTTCCTGGTAAACAGCAACCCCCAACAGAACCCAGGCACCATCACCGCCAACGTGAACAACAACCCGGTGTGCAGGTGGCTCACCGAGAACAACAAGGTACACACGCCGATGGCGCGGAGCCGCCGGTAGCGTCCGATCAAGAATCGCTCGAGCATGCTCTGCAAGGCGCCCCGCACGATCAACTCCTGCACGGCACTGGAGACGGCGTAAACCCCGGCCAGGATCTGGATCTTCGGCTGTGCAAAACGCGCCCAGACGTCAGGATACTGAATCAACCTCGACCCTGCGTAGCTCGTGTTGGTCTGAATCAGCACCCACTTCACTCCGGTTGCTAGCAACAGGAGCGCAGCGGTCAACGCGGCGGCCTCCAGCAGGCTGCGCCACAAGTGGCGGCGCGTGATCCCGAAATCCTCCAACGGGAACCCGCTGCCCACCATGAAACGCCAACTCACGATGCCGAGCAGCGTGAGCACGGGCAGGCTGACGTACATCGTGTTGCGCGGCTTCAAGCCTAGACTCTCGAGGCCACTGATCAGCAACATGTAAACACACAAGACGGTGAGCACGTTGACGATGAGTTCGCCCATCGTGCTACGCTCGTGCGCCCGGGTGAGCGCATCCTCGCTCCCGGTGCGCACCTTGCCCGCGGCAATCATCGCCAGATTGCTCGTCAACTTGACGTAGACGTCCAACGCCAAGCGGTCGAACTCGGCGCTGTCGCGCGGGGCCGTGGCTCGCGTCTGGAGTTCGACGAAGTCGAACTCCCAAACGGCGGAATGCTCTTTGGCACGCACCGTCGCGGTCCTCGTCCCTCGCTCGAGCAGCGCGACTTCCCCCACCGTAGCCCCGCGGTCGAGCAAGTGAATGCGGTGACGTCGGCGCCCGAGTTTTTCTCGCTTCAACACCTCGAGCCGTCCACTCTCCAGGACGAACAGGTAACGCGGCGTCTCTCCCTCCTCGACCAAGGTATCGCCCGTCGAAAGCGCACGCAGCACGACGCGCGTGGAAAGCCATGCGGCTTCTTCCTCCGACAGTCCGCGGAAAAGCGTGGCGGCGCGCCAGGCGTCGCCCGTCTGGCTAACCTCGAGTGCGATGCTCATGGTGGGGCTCTGGGATCCAGCGCTGGGTGGAGACGTTCATGACCTGAAACTACACGAGTCCATTGCAGGAGGCCCTCGGACGACGGCCATCCCCACAGATACGTCAGACCCGAGAAACGGGTCTACGGTTGGTGCCCAACGCCGAGGTCGTGGCTTTGCTCGCGCCAGATTCGCGTCGGAGCGGGAAAAAACCGGCGACATCTCTCAGTATGACGCACCTCGAAACCGAGGAGTAGCCGGGGCGCGCCTTCGGTGAATTTCAGCGGCGATTGCCTGGAACGGAGCGGACTTCGCGGCGTCGCGACGCTCCAAAAAAGTCCGTTGCGCCGACGTCCCGTGTTAGTTGTTCACGGAGATGACGCAGCCCTCTTCGGAAGTGCAGCCCTCCCCTCCAGCACAGCTCTCCAGCCAAACGGAGCCTACACCACCGCAAGACCCGAAGGGTCCAAAAGTCGCTCCCATCAAATGGGTCTTCGCCTTGGAATACATGATGCAAGGGCTGGCCAACCCATTCCAGGGCATCACCTACCAGCCGTTCTTCTCTCACTTTCGCAACCACTACGGCCTGACCGAAGCCGCGACGCAGAACATGTTCGCGCAGTCGTATTTGGCGTGGAGCTTCAAGCCGGTGTTGGGGTTCTTCATCGACGCTTACGGCAAGACGCGCACGATCATGGTTGCGTTGTTGAGCGCAGGAGTGTTGGGTTACCTCCTCACCCCGGTAATCGACATCGGCCCATCGGTGTTCTTCTGGGCAATGTTCGTCTTGTCGGTGTGTTTTGCTGGGACCGACGTAGCAGTGGACCGCGCCACCGTCGTGACTGGCGCGGAAGAGGCGGCCGCAACCGGGCGTTCGAAGGCGACGACGGTTGGGCTCAACCAAGCCATCTGCTGGTTGTCGATCTACGGAACTAGCATCATCGCCGCACTGCTCGGCGGGTACCTCGCCGAGTCCGTCTCGTTCGGGTTGTTGATGGTTTGTCTCGCGATCGTGCCACTCGCGGTGCTGTTGGCCGCTTGGCGCTTGCCCAAAGACCAGGCCACACCAATCCCTCTCGCCGAGTCTTTTGGGCAGTTCTGGCGCGGCCTGAACACAGGCCCAATCCTTTCGGTGATGTTGTTCTACTTCATCTTCAACTTCCAGCCAGCGATGGGCCCGCTGTGGAACAACTACGTCCTCAACGAGCTCCACTTCTCTCAGACTCAAGCCGGCATCAGCGAGAGCGTGGGCTACTGCGGCTACTTCTTGGGCATCATCTTGTTCACTCGCTTCGGCATTCGCTGGCAAGATCGCTACGGCATGCGCAAGTTGTTTCGCGTCTACATCCTGGCGGCGGTCGTCGTTAACCTCACTCAGTATCTGCAGGTGGACCCCACCTTCTCCGCGAATGCGCATGCTCTGAACGAAACCCTGACGTTTTTCGACGCGGGACAAGCCCGCGTGGCCTATCTGTGCCTCTACACGTTCTTTCAGTCGACGGCCGTCTCGATGATCGCCATGAGCACCTTCAGCTTGGTCGGCGCGGTCGTCCCCACGACCGCGGCTGGAAGTCTGTTCGCCGGTTTCATGTCGGTGTCCAACTTGGCGTATTCGTTCAGCTACGCGAGTGGCGCGTGGCTCTACGACCACGGGCTAGAGTTCGGCGCGCTCCGCAGCTTGCAGTCCCAGCTGTTCGGCATCACGGGGCAAGCGGGTGAGCACCTCTCGGTCAAGATGTTGATCCTCGCCACGTCGGTCTCGTTCTTCGCAAGTTTCTTGTGCGTTCACGTCTTGCCGGACCGCCGCGGCACCCTCGCCAACGAGGCCACCGAGGACGCTCACCCAGGGCCTGAGCGGTGGATGGCGCTGCCCCAACAATTGCACCGCATAGTGAACATCGCCGCGTGCACGTTGGGGTTGCTGGCGTTCGTCGTGTTCTACTTCGTTGCGCAGTTCGAGTTCATCGCGGCCGCGTTGGTGACGTTTTTCGGCGCCACTCTGATCCGCAAGGCGGCGCTGGACCTGGCCCTGCGCCGCGTGCACGCGAGTACCTGAGACGAGCCCCGTCACATCGGGTCGAGCACGACCGAGCGCGCCGGTGCTTCGTCGAGGCACGCCCGCAGCGCCTCCCGAACGACCTTGGCCACCGCCTCGCTCACCCTTGGGCGCAAGTCGATTTTCGCAGTGAGAAGTCCAATCTCCCGCAACGGCACTGGTGAGACAAGTGGCCGAAGCTGCTTTTTCCGACGCGCAACGGGCAACGCGTTGGCGACGAGCTCGGGCAAGATCGTCGCCCCGAGCCCCCGATCGACGAGACGAATCAACGTCTCGAAACTGCCGCTCTCGAAACCAACCGGGGCCGGCGGTTTCGGAACCTCACCGCCGCAATAGGCGAGCACCTGGCTACGGAAGCAGTGGCCCTCGGGCAGCAACCACATGGCGTGATCGGCGAGCTGCTGCTGCGTCAAAGCGTCCTTCTTCAGCAACGGATCCTCGGGCGACAAATACGCAAACATCCGTTCCACCGCCAGAGCCTGCTCGGCGATGCCCGGTTCGTCGAGGGGTGTGGCCGCGATCGCCGCATCCAACGTGTCAGACTGCAGCCGGCTCACGATCTCTGACGTCTTGAGCTCCTCGATCACCAACTCCACGCGCGGATAGTCGTCGACGAAGCGCTGAATGAACAATGGTGTCACGGTCGTCGAGAGGGTCGGGATGATGCCGAGACGAAACCTGCCAGACGGCTCGGTGCTCTCCGCCACGACCTGCCCGAGACGTTCTGTTTCGCGCAGGATTCGACGCATCTGCGCCAGCGCGACCTCGCCCGCCGGAGTAACACCGATCGGCTTCTTGCTGCGGTCGAACAACGTCGTGTCGATGAGCTCCTCGAGGCGCGAAACCTGCATGCTCAGGCCGGACTGAGAAATATGACACTCCTGTGCCGCGAGCCTGAAGTTCAGCGTATTCGCGACCGAGACGGCGTAGCGCATCTGGGCAAGGGTCACTTGGCTCAGGTCCATGGCACGAAATTAGCCAACCCGAGCGCTGGCGGCAATTGGCCCGCGACCCAGACATTCAATTTTTCTGAACACTCCTAAAGAATGTTCGATTGGACGAAAGGGCCAACCTTTCTTAACTTCAAAGGGCGAGGGAGCTGATGCTCACCCCGCGGAAGGTCCGCTTCCAAGGGCGTCCCTGCACAAAAGTCCCCCAATAGAAAAGGATATCTAGATGTCTCTCATTAATACCAAAGTCAAACCGTTCAAGGCCACCGCGTACCACAACGGCAAGTTCGTCGACGTCTCCAACGAGACGATCAAGGGCAAGTGGTCGGTGTTCGTCTTCTACCCCGCAGACTTCACGTTCGTCTGCCCCACCGAGCTCGAAGACTTGGCCAACACCTACGCCGAGTTCCAGAAGCTGGGCGTGGAGATCTACGGCGTGTCTACCGACACCCACTTCGCTCACAAGGCGTGGGCAGACACCTCGGAAGCCATCAAGAAGGTCAAGTATCCCTTGGTGGGTGATCCCACGGCGACCCTCTCCCGCAACTTCGAGGTGCTGATCGAGGAAGAGGGCCTGGCTTTGCGCGGCAGCTTCGTCGTCAACCCAGAAGGCATGATCAAGCTGTACGAGATCCACGACAACGGCATCGGCCGTGACGCCAACGAGCTGCTCCGCAAGGTCAGGGCCGCTCAGTACGTCGCGTCTCACCCAGGTGAGGTTTGCCCGGCCAAGTGGCAGGAGGGCGCCAAGACGCTCAAGCCGTCTCTGGACCTCGTCGGTAAGATCTGAACAAAGCGACGGGCTTCGCTCCCGGCGATCCGAAGCGACGCTGATTCGTCGCACGAGATTACCGTAAAGCGGCCAAAAAAGCTCGCCACGACCGGTCCCCGAACCCGACGCCCACCGCGACCGGGCGTAGGGGGCCATTTCGAATACCCTCGTGCTCGCACGAGGGTTTGTCTTTTGAGCCACCTCCAATCACTTTCGCGCGATGATCCGTAAGTTCGACTGAACGAAGCGCGGGAGTACTCACCAGAAAACCGGATGATTCTATGTTGGATGATACCCTGAAAGTTCAGTTAGCTAGTTACCTCGAACGTCTGAAGCGTCCGCTGGAGCTCACGGTTGCAGCGGATGACAGCAGCGCTTCTCGCGAGCTCAGCGAGCTCGTGCAGGACATAGCGGCCGCCTCTCCGCTCGTGAACGTGGTGGCCTCGAAGAGTGATGCTGCTCGCGTCCCTTCGTTCACTATCGCCGGCCAAGGCGAGCAGCCACGCGTCGTGTTCGCGGGCTTGCCGATGGGCCACGAGTTTACGTCGCTCGTGCTCGCGTTGCTGCACGTGGGCGGGCACCCGCCGAAGGAGGACGCCGACCTGCTGGAGCAGATCAAGCAGCTCGAAGGCGACTACCACTTCGAGACATTTTTCTCTCAATCGTGCCACAACTGCCCGGACGTCGTTCAAGCGTTGAACTTGATGTCGGCGTTGAACCCTCGCATCAAGCACACCGCGATCGATGGCGGCGTCTTCCAAAGCGAGGTCGAAGCTCGGCAGATCATGGGCGTGCCAACCGTGTTCCTCAACGGTGAACGCTTCGGTCAAGGCCGCATGGAGCTGGCAGAGATCGTGGCCAAGTTGGACACCAACGATCAGTCGAAGCGCGCCGAGCAGCTGAACAAGAAGGGCGTGTTCGACGTGCTGATCATCGGCGGTGGACCTGCCGGCGCTGCCGCGGCCATCTACGCTGCGCGCAAGGGCATTGCCACCGGCATGGTGGCCGAGCGCTTCGGCGGTCAAACCCTCGATACCTTGGCGATCGAGAACTACATCTCCGTGCCAGAGACGGAGGGCCCCAAGTTCGCGGCCGCCCTCGAGCAACACGTTCGCGTCTATCCCGTAGACATCATCAAGCACGAGCGCGCAGCGCGTTTGGTGCCTGGCAACGCCTACCACGAGGTGCAGCTCAAGAGCGGCGCCACCTTGAAAGGCAGGACGGTGATCCTGGCTACCGGGGCTCGCTGGCGCGACATGAACGTGCCCGGTGAGGCCGAGTACCGCACCAAAGGCGTTACGTATTGTCCGCATTGTGACGGCCCGCTCTTCAAGGGCAAACGCGTCGCGGTGATCGGCGGCGGCAACTCGGGCGTCGAAGCCGCCATCGACTTGGCCGGCGTCGTTTCGCACGTCACGTTGCTCGAGTTCGCCGACGAGTTGAAGGCGGACGCGGTATTGCAGCGCAAGTTGCGGAGTCTGCCCAACGTCGACATCGTCGTCCAAGCTCGCACGACCCAAGTAAACGGCGACGGAACGAAGGTGACCGGCTTGACCTACGAGAACAGGGCTACTAAGGAGCTGATTGACTTGCCGGTCGAAGGCATATTCGTCCAGATTGGCCTGTTGCCAAACACCGATTGGCTGCGCGAGACGGTGGAGCTGACCCGGTTCGGCGAGATCGTGGTCGACGCCAAGGGCGCGACCTCGGTGCACGGCGTGTTCGCGGCGGGTGACGCGACGACCGTCCCGTTCAAGCAGATCATCATCGCGACCGGTGACGGCGCGAAGGCGGCGCTCGGAGCGTTCGAGCATTTGATCCGCTCCGGCGGCTGAACAATCCTCGGGCCGACGCCCTCACTTGCGAGAACCGACGCGCTTCGAGCACCAGCTCGAGGCGCGTCCTTCATTGAGGTCCGTCAGACGCGAGGAACGACCTCAAGAGCTCGGTGGGGGCGGCGAACTCGACGTGGCTTCGGCACTGGACGTCAGTCGTGTCGACGTCGCCGTTCGGCCCGACCAGCTGCAACTTGTGACCCGCGACGCCCAAGTTCGCATACGGTTGCCCCGGTTTGAACTCGACGTAGAGCCCGCTCGACGTGAGTTGGCCGAGGTTGTGATCGAGGTGGGTAAACAGGTGGGAGCGACCGCCCCGTTGCAGCTCGATCGCTGCCAGGAGTGGTTGTTTTGCGAACCCCGGGTCGGGTTGGGCGTTGGGGTCGGTCAAGACGACAGTGACGTCGAGGTCGAGACCCTCACCGTGACAACTCCGGGTTTCGATGCGTCGCGTTCTGGCGAGGACGTCACGCGGTATCGGAGCAGCGCGTAGCTCCGAAGGAACACCCGGGTTGGGCTCCAACGGCCGCATCTGCTTGATGACGAAGCGGGCGGGATTGAGTCCAGACTTCAAAGCCGGCCACCCCGCCTTGACGCGTCGGTATTCGAAGTCCATCACGATTGAACGCCGATGCTGAGCTGGCGGCAACGGACGATTGGAGCGCTCGAGCTGTTCGCGAGCGAGCCGGCGAGCGAGCCCGAACAACTCCCGTAGTTCAGCTTCGCTGAGCACGGTCGTACCCACTGGAGCTTCGGAGGAAAGCGCCGCGCGCGTGATTTCGAGCGCGCCACCGTGAGACACGACCCGCGACGTTTCGGGTCGCACGACGCGATCTGTCGGTGGGTTGGTGACGCTCACGGCGCCAGGCTGGGCATCGACGAGGAGCTCGTCGCGTTTGGGCTCGAGCGTGAAGGTGAACACGCCGTTGGAGTCCTCGTGCGCGTCGTCGAAGCGCGCGTGGACCAACACGCCCATGCTGCCCGCGAGGTGATCCATGCCAGCTTCGTGGCGTTCTTCGAAGGCCTCTACACTGAAGTACGAGGCCCAGGTCTTACGGAGGGCTTGGGCGAGGCTCGCCCGCTTGGGCAATCCTTCACCCCCTTTGCGGGGCACGACGTAACCAGTGAAGGATTCGTAAAGGCCGGCGCCACTCGACCCTTCGACGTCCTCGACTGTGCTCGAGGACCGGAAGCGCAACCCCTGCTCCGGCGCGTAGCTGGCGAAATGTTTGGCGACGCGAGCAAGCTCGGCCTCGACGCTCCGTGGCAATGGCGTGTCGCGGATCATGCGCTGCAGCCCACCTTTGCGAACGACGGCCGCAACCGCCCCCATGGCTTGGGGCGAGTTGTACGTCCGCGCGGCTTCGCGTACGGGTTTGGAGGCGAACCGTTGTTCGAACTTCTTCAACCCTTCGAGCGCCAGGATCCGGATTTTGCGGCTGCTCAGGAATGTCGGATCGGTGAGCAATGCCTGCAGTTCGGGGAGGACCTGCGCGATGTGCTCGCGGTAGGCGCGCACGGTGATCCCGAGTGGTCGCTCGGGAACGTCGAAGTGAACGGCTCCGGTTCGAGCGGGGTCTCCACCCCCAGCGGGGGGTATGGAGTTGAGCAAGTGGACCATGCCGACGGACTTCCCCCCGAGGATCGGCGCGAGCTCGTCCAACTGCTCGGGAGCGACCCGCGCCAGCTCCACCAGGTACGGTGCGCGTTTGAGATTGACGGCGCGAGGGGGTGGAGGCGGCGACTTCTGGAGCTGAAGCCATTGGGCGTATTGAGCCTCGGAGATGCGCACGAAGCGCAGCGTGCCGTCTTCGGTCGACAGCACCACCGGCGCACTCGAGCGAGCGAGGTTCATGACCACCGGATCCGTGAACAGACCACCGCGATAAACGTTGACGATGCCTCGACTCTTCGCGAGCAGGTTGAGGTGAGACAGCGGCGTCTGGGGGATCGACGTCAACACGCCACGCGCCTGAGGTAGGTACTCCGGGAGCGCCCCCAACAGCAGTACGTTGTCGGGGCTCGCCTCCGACAGTCTGGAAAGCTCCGGGAACGCCTGCAACCGACCGGCGACGATGCCCGAGGTGTACACTTCCGTCTCACCGGGTACGGCGATCGCGTCGTAACTCATTACCCGCTGCTCGAACTCCGGCTGGGCGCGAACCAAACGTTTGGCGGTTTCGGCCTGTTCGGGCGAACGCGTGATCCACTTGAACTGCGTGTTCACCGGTTCGGGGAGCACCTGCCGCAACATCTCGAAGAACACGAGCACGTCCTCCACTTCCCCCATGTCGCCGTACTCGAGCTCGAACCCCCACGTCTCTGGATGATGGCCCGGATGCGCGGGGATGTAGATGACACTGCCGGTCCCGAAATCGCGTGCTTCGCGGGCCAAGGCGCGCTCGTAGAACTCGGCAGAATAGACGCGGTCGTCCACGACGGTGAGACCGTCCGGTAGATCCGACCGATTTTCGAGCGCCCACTTCCTCGCCTCCGCCGGGGTGTGCACCAAATGCGGCTCGAAGTCGCCCATTCCCGGTACGGGCTGCGCGTTGAGGAGACGAAACCACGCCCACTCGTCGTGATAGTTGTAGTGCCGTCCGTCGAGGAACCTGAGCGCACGCGCGTTCGCGTTGGAGAACTCGGTGATGACGAACTTGGCGCCGACGATCGAAGCGCCCATGTCGTCTCCAGGCGGCGCCGCGGCGATCTCACGCAGCTCGGCGAGTGAGCTCACGCGCGGCAGGGTAAAATCGTTGAACGCGCCGCTCGAAGGGACGGTCGGCGTCGGTTTGGCGTGCTCGCAGGCGAGAACCGACGACAGCGAAAGCACTAAACCCAACAACAAGAGTGGCAGTCGCGTTGCGCGCATGACCTGAAGTGTACACCGACTGCGGCGTTTTTGCGTGCTGCAGTTCAAGGCCAGCGAGCGGTCCGAGCGCTGAGCGTTGGTGTCGCAGTGCAGCCCATACTGGCGCAGACGTCGCCTGCACCGCGACGGAAAGCGGTGGCCCTCGCGCCGGAGTGTGCGAGTCGGGCCCCGGCGATGCTGTTGGTTTGGGTTGGGCCCAGCTCTCGTGAGACACTCGACGGCTCCCGCCCACCGCATCTCGGACCTCGTGCAGCCGTCCCGAAGCCGCGGGTTTGCTGCCAAGTGCAGGGCGGCGCGCCCGTCGGGGTCCACGGCTCGCAAACTTGGCGCACGTTGTGAAGCGCCGCTTACGGCTCCGCCGCGATGACCTGGCTTTGGCACGCCGCGGACGCGTCAATCGTGGTATCGGGACTAGGCCGAGCGAATTTCTCGGGATCGAAAGGACCGAACCATGAGCTGGACAGGAAGCACCGAGCCAAAACACACGGAGGCCGGGGCCGCGAGCGGCGTCGAGCTGATCATCGACGCGCGCAAACGTGACTTGGGCGGGTTTTCGGTGGGGCGCGTCTTGCCGTCGATCGCACGACGAACGGTGGGACCGTTCATCTTCTTCGACCATATGGGACCGGCCGATTTCGCTCCGGGAAGCGGCATCGACGTGCGGCCACATCCCCACATCAACTTGGCGACGGTGACTTACCTGTTCTCGGGTGAGGTCTTACACCGCGACAGCCTCGGCTCGGAGCAAGTGATCAGTCCCGGCGCGGTCAATTGGATGAACGCGGGGCGGGGCATCGTGCACTCGGAGCGGACGCCGCCCGCGCTGCGCGAGCAAGGCTATCACTTACACGGGCTGCAGCTGTGGGTGGCGTTACCCCAAGAGCACGAGGAGAGCGCTCCAGCGTTTACCCACTACCCCAAATCGGAGCTCCCCGAGACCCATGTAAACGGGGCGACCATCCGCGTGTTGGCGGGCAGCGCCTACGGTCTGACTTCGCCCGTGAAGACGTACTCGCGTCTGCTCTACGTCGACGTCGAACTAGCGGCGGGAGCGGAGCTCGTGGCACCCGACGAGGTCGAAAGAGCGCTGTACGTCGTGGAGGGCAACGTGCGCTGTGGGAGCGAAGCCGCCGACGCTGGTCGAATGTTGGTGCTCGAGAAGGGCGTAGACGTGCGAGTGCACGCAAATACTCCAACGCGCCTCGTGTTCGTCGGCGGCGACCCCCTCGACGGCCCTCGCCACTTGTACTGGAACTTCGTTTCGAGTTCACTCGAGCGCCTGGAGCAGGCCAAACACGATTGGCGCGAGCGCCTTTTCCCCGTCGTGCCCGGAGATGAACACGAATTCATTCCACTGCCCGATGACGGCGCACTGCGCCAGCGCTGACCGACCGAACCATTTGTGAGACATCACAGGACGGCCGCCTGCTGCCCATGTCCGACACACACACACCGAGTCGACTCGAAGTCGCCACGCGCAGCGCTTTCCATATGACTCGCGGGAGAAAGTGGCATACAGCAACCCGCTCATCGATGGAGGATTGAGATGAAAAAAGTACTGCTTGGATTGTTCGTACCGGTGATGTTGGCGACGGCGGCTTGTGGCGACGATGGCGGCGACGCGCAGCCCACGGCCACCCCCGACGGGGGAACCTCGGGCACCCCGGAACCGACCTCCGGAGGCGAGCCCACCACTGGCCCGAACGGTGGAACGACGGGCGACGACGAGCAATCGACGGAGGGCCCGGGCGCGACGACCGACGAGGATCGAACGACGGGTGCTGGCGAGCAAACGACCGGCGCGGCGACGGACGAGGACGGCGGTGTGGTCGATACGGATGGCGAGCAAACCACCGGTTCCGACACGGACGCGAGCGTCCCGGATGGGACGGAAGGCGAGGAAACCACGGGTGGAGAAGAGACCACCGGCGGCGGGGTCGACACCAGTGGAGACACGGAGGGTGACACCAGTGAGACATCCGAAGCAGCCATCGCGATTACGGTTGGCCGGCTGCACAGCTGCGCGATCACGACGTCAGGCGCCGTCAAGTGTTGGGGCTCGAGCGATCACGGGCAGGTGGGCAACGGCGTCATCGACGCCTCGTCGAACGGAATGTTCACGGTGCCCGTGGCCGTAGATGGCATCACCGAAGGCGCCAGCGCGATCTCCTCGTTCAGCGACCACACCTGCGCCGTCGTGGGCGGCAACGTCTGGTGCTGGGGCGCCAACACGACCGGGCAGCTCGGCAACGGTGAGACGGACGACTCGGGCGTTCCCGTCGAGGTCGCGGACCTGAGCGACATCCAATCGGTGGCCGTAGGTGGGGATCACAGTTGTGCATTGACGACGGGCGGCGCGGTCAAGTGTTGGGGCAAGAACGACTTCGGACAACTCGGCGACGACTCCGAGGTCGAATACTCGACGGCACCGGTGGACGTGGTTGGGTTGTCTTCGGGCGTCAAGGCGATCGCCGCCGGATTCGGACACACGTGCGCGATCACGAGCTCGGATGCCGTCCAATGCTGGGGCAGTAACTTGTACGGTGAGCTCGGCATCGGTGTGGCCGGCAATGGCTCCGCCACTCCGCAAGACGTGACCGGGCTGTCCGACATCGTGGCCATCGGCTTGGGTGAATACGTCTCGTGTGCGGCAAACTCCGACGGCGAGCTCTCGTGTTGGGGTCGTAACGAGTCGGGGCAATTGGGTAACGGCGAGTCGGGGACACAGGTTCAAGAAGAGGAGCCCGTGGCGGTGACGGGTGTTGGTTCCGGGGCCACGGCAGTCTCCTCGGGCTACAGCTTCACGTGTGCGGTGATCTCCGGCGGCGCCAAGTGTTGGGGCAGCAACTTCTACTACGTGCTCGGCAACGGTGAGTCGGCGTCCTTCGAGGCGACGACACCGGTGAACGTCACTGGCCTCGGCAGCGGTGTCAGTGCGATCGCGGCGACCAGCTCGGGCCACGCTTGTGCACTCACGACGGAAGGTGCCGTCAAGTGTTGGGGCACGAACGGCGGCGCGCTCGGCGACGGGACGAACGACGACTCGAACGTTCCAGTAGACGTCGTGGGATTACACTAACCCCGACTCCGGTTCAGTGAACCGGACTCGGCTAATAAAGCGGCCGCGCCGGCTGCAGCTCGCCGCACCACGGCGCGGCACGTCCCCCCCGGACCCATGGGGCGGCTCGTACCGCGCCGTGCTCGACCGCACGCACGCGCCCAGGCGATCGCCGTCGGCGCCCCTTGCTTACCCCGCTCGGCAGCTCCAGAAGCCGAGCGACATGCCGGCATCTGGAAAAGCTCTCCATTTCGTGGGCCCTTGGGACCTCCACAGCGACCTTCGTTGCGTGCCGAAACGTCCCGAAGATGGCCCAGTCGTGCTGGTCGAATCGGTGGCAAAGAGCCGAGCCCTGCCTTATCACGGGCAGAAGTTGGTGCTCGTGTTGTCGGCGATGCACCACTTCGCCGCCGAGCTTCGCGAGCGTGGGTACGAGGTTCGAATCGTCAACGCGCCGACTTACGTCGAAGGGTTGAGGCGCGTGGTGAACGAGCTGCGCCCGAGTCGCCTCGTGGCGATGAAGGCTCGGGAGTGGGGCTTACATCGGGCCCTGACAAATGCGGCGACGAGACAGACGTTGGGCGTCCCCATCGAACTCCACGACGACGGTGGCCCGGGTGGTCACTTTTTGTTGTCGCGCTCGGAGTTCGAGGCTTGGGCCGGTGCCCGCAAACACCTCCGCATGGCCGGCTTCTACGCCTGGATGAGGAAGAAAACCGGATACCTCGTGAAAGGCGGCCAGCCCGAGGGGGGCAAGTGGTCATTCGATACCGAAAACCGCAAAAAGCCTCGCGGAGTCGAACCTCCGATACCTCCGTTCCCCGCGCTCGATGACATCACCGCGATGCAAGTTCGGCGCGTCAGACGCTGGGGCAACTCGTGGGGCGACCTCGAGCCGTTCCGTTGGCCCGTGACGCGCACCGCCGCGCTGGCTGGGCTCGACGCGTTCTTCGCGCAACGTTCGGATGAATTCGGGCCGTATCAGGATGCCATGCTGAAGGGCCATCCGTTCATGTGGCACACGCTGATCGCGCCGGCGATGAACCTCTCGCTCTTGTCGCCTCGCGAGGTGTGCGAGCGTATCGTCACCGAGTACGAACGAGGCACGTTGGGGTTGGCCTCGGCCGAAGGCCTACTGCGGCAAATCTTGGGCTGGCGAGAGTTCATGCGAGGCGTGTATTGGAGGCGGATGCCCGGCTTGCGGACGGCAAACCACTTGGGCGCCGAGCGCGCGTTGCCGGCCTTCTACTGGGATTCGTCGCAGACCAAGATGGCGTGTGTGGCCGCGTCCGTGAGGCAGATCGAACAGACGGGATATGCCCATCACATCCAGCGGCTGATGGTCCTCGGCAACTACGCGCTGCTCGCTGGGATCTCGCCGCGCCAATTGTCCCACTGGTTCTGGGCGACGTTCGTCGATGCCTACGAATGGGTGGAGTTGCCCAACGTCGTCGGCATGGCTACCTTTGGTGACCCGAGCTTCACGACCAAACCCTACGCAGCGTCGGGAAACTACATCCAGAAGATGAGCGACTACTGCGAAGGGTGCACGTATCGAGTCAAGCTCCGTCACGGAGAGAGCGCTTGTCCATTCAACGCGCTGTATTGGTCTTTCCTCCTCAAACACCGCGAACTCTTGAGTGAAAATCCAAGGATGCGGCAGTTGTACCGAGTGTGGGACGCGCTCCCGGCGGCCGAACGAACACAGGTGCTGGAGAGCGCGGCGAGGCACCTGGCGTCGCTCACCCCCGCGTCTCACGACTGGACCTTCGACGACGACGCCTGTTAGCTTCGTTTGACGGCACGGAGTAACTGCTAAACGTTGCGACCCAGGTGCCGAACACGCGCAAAAGTTTCGGCAGCGCCGAGGAACCGCCGGCTGCGGCGCGTTCCCATTTCGGAAACCCGAGTCGGCGGTGTATAAGCGAAGCGCGCGTCTGCGCCCGTGCCGGAGTCGATTAGTCTGATGGCCCTATCTTCGCTTGACCACATCTTCAAACCGAGCTCGATTGCCGTCGTAGGCGCATCCCGCCGCAGCGGTTCGATCGGCGCCGAGGTATTTCACAATCT
>CBINDO010000098.1:0-24591 GCA_966249405.1 uncultured bacterium
GACCCGTGTTTCGAAGACTTGGAGTTGACCGATCCTGTGGAGCCGAACGCCGAGCAGTTGGCCTGGATTAGCGACTACGTGTCACGGGCGCACGCGACGTTGGTGGCGGACCCGATCGGAGATTATGCCTCGTACCTCGACGTCAAGAGCTTCGTCGACATGCTGGTGCTCAACGAGCTCACCAAAGGCGGCGACAAATACGTGCGTAGCGTCTACCTGCACAAAGACCGCGACCAATTGATCACCGCTGGCCCGGCGTGGGACTACAACTTCACGCTCGGTAACCTGGTCAACGACGTCGAAGGGTGGCAGGTCGACAGTGGCCGCGACCCCGGCGCAAATTGGTTCCAGCGGTTGTTCGCTCAACCCGAGATCCGCGCCGCGATGGCGGCACGCTGGGCGGAGCTGCGTCCCACCATTCTCTCCGACGTTGCCATCGAGGCTCGCATCGATGCCGTCGCGACCCCGATCGTCAACGCTGGTCCGCGTGACCTCGAGCGCTGGCCCGCGGAAGAGGGTGGCGTGTTTGGTGGAGGTGGCGGCGGAATCGGCGGCGGCGGTGGTGGGATGGATCCGGAAGGCGAACAAACCGCTGCGCTGCTCACCTGGGCCGGCCACATCGACGAGATGAAGGCTTGGATCCGTCAGCGCACCGCCTGGCTCGACGCCGAATACGCGACGTTCTGACGTCGGTCGAGCGGGAGCAGCGGACGAATTCCACCGCTCCCGCCCCGCTGACGACGGGACACTTTCACTCCAGGCTGCCAAGAGCGGGTCTGCCTGAGACCCGCGACCACGTGTCACTTGTCGATCAAGTACTCGACGATCGCGTCGTAGTACGAATCCCCGAGCGGGACGTAACCTGCGGTGTTGGGATGCAGCGTGTCGCTCATCCATTGGCTCGCGTAGTTGGCGTTGCTGGTGAACGCGGCGTGGTTGTCCACGAAGATGACGTGTTTACCCGCGTTCGCTCGCTCTTCAACGAGTTGTACGATGGCCTGGTTGTAGGGGCCGACCTTCGAGCCGTTGCCGTTCTCCATCGGAATGATGCTGGCGACCGCGAGCAACGCATCGGCGTCGAAAGCGATGATGTCGTCCATCAGACTCCCGAGGCGGTCCGGGGCCGTGTTCACGTCGAAGTTGCCGTTGAGATCGTTGGTGCCGACCATCAACAGGATGATGTGCGGCTGGTACATCGTCATCGCGTTATCCGTGACGGGCCCCGCTAGTGGACCGACGCCAGGACCCGCGATCGTGTAACCGCCGCGCCCCTCGTGGTTGCGAGGGAACGGCTGGTTGTCGACCATCATGGGGCCATTCTGTTGACTGCCGACGAAGGTGATGTTCTTGCCGTCCTCCAGCGCGCGGTGAAACAGTTGGATCCGGTAGCCGCCGTTGCCAGGACAACAACCCTCGGTGATGGAGTCTCCGAGCGGCAGGATCTTGCACGGTGAGCCGTCGGTTGGACATGGCGTGTAGGCGGGGACCTCGTCCGAGGTCATCGCTTCCATTCCGGTATCGCCGGTTTCCGCCGGCGCGCTGCTCGCGGACGACGCTTGCGTGTCGGACTCCGAGGCTGGCGCGCTGGACGAGCCGTCCGAAGTGACCGACGACGGGGCACCGGTGGACTCGGTTGAACTCACTGGCACGGTCGAGGAGACGGGACCCGTCGTTTGCGTCGGAGTGACGGGAGGCGTCGTCGGCGGTGCGGGCGTCGTCGACGTTGGGCCCGGGGTTGTGGGCTCTGCACTCGATGACGGTGTGACGCTCGGCGTGACGGGCGTCGTCGTAGTCGTCGTCGCTGCAGGGTTGGGGTTGGGCTCGCTCGGCTCCGAGCAGCTGACCACACCCGATCCGATCCCGAGCAGGCACAGCAGTGGCAACGCGATCGTGATGCCGTTCGAGCTTCTTTGGTGATTACTCATCCACATGTGCACCATAGTCGCAGACTGGATGGCTCGAGGCACCTACTCGTTCGCGGCTCGCCCAAGTAAATCTATGCCCTATCGAAAACTTTGGGCGATGCCGCAATTCATTGTCACTATAACTGCGAGATGAACTCCCAGGCTAGCGGTGGGACAAATGCGTGCAGACCATCGTCCCCGCCGGACATCCCGTCAGCGACCGCCGATGGGGTATGATTGCCGTCGAAGGTGCACACCTTGACCGGATACCCCGCCTGGCAACCTTCGAAGTCGTAACAAACGTGGTTCTTGCTACCGTTCATCGCGGTCATCAGGTTGTCGGGGATTGTGCAGCCATTGTTGACCGCGTGCTCGAGCACGCAATACTTGCCGCCTTCGGTCGTCGAGTTGCCATTGCGGATCCACGGACACGTGCCGTCGCTCATGCCGGTGATTCCGAAGTAAGCAAAGGGCTCGCCGCTATCTGCCGGCTGTGTGAAGTTGAAGTTGGCTGGTGCCATGGTGACGGCAGCGCGGAGCTTCGACTTGCGCCCGAGCGACAACGCGTGGCTCATCATCGCACCGAAGCTGAAGCCAGTCGTGAACACGCGGCTTTCGTCCACGCACAAGTTGGCGGTGACTGCGTCCAGGATGGCGTCGAAGAGCGCGACATCGCGATTGTAGTCCCACGGGAAGTCACCAATGCCCTGGGGCGCCACGAAGATGGCTGGATCGTTGGCCGCCGTGGCTTCGCGATGCAATCCGAAGTACGCGTAGTTCTGGGCGTCGAAGTTGTTGCCCTGATTGGCGGGATACTGGCCGACCGCATTGCCGTTCGCGGAGCCGTAAGCCTGATGCCAGGAAAAGATCAGGCGGTACGGCTTGTTGGAGTCGTAATCCGCCGGAATGTCGATGATGTAGTCGCGGTCCCCGCTCCGCAACCGGATCGACGTCGGGAGCCCGCCACCGACGGACATGCCGCCACTCGTGAGCGTTTGTTTTCCATCCGCCTTTCCACACCCTGCACTCGAAACCGGAGCGCCCGTCATTGCCGAGCCGCTGTCCGAAGCGGAGGAAGCACTCGTCTCGGCTGCCGAGGTGTTCGTTTCGGCCACTTCGCTCGAGCTGTCACTCGGCATCGGCGTCGTGGAATCCTCGGGTTGTGAAGACCCGCCGGTGCTGCTCGTGGTCGCCGAACTGGTGCTCGTGGTGCCGCTGGAACCGTTTCCAGTCGAGCTAGTGCTCGAGCTGGTGCTGGGCTGAGTCTGACCACCGGCGCTGGACGAAATCGAGCTGCTCGAGCCCGACGGCGAGCTGCTCTGGCCGGAAGTCGTGCTGGTCGAAGTGACCGCGCCCGACGTCATCTCGGTAGGGCTCGACTCGCTCGAACACGCAACCAACGGCGCGACAAGTACACACAAAGCCGCCGGTTGGAGCGTGGACACGTGGAGTTTCCTCATGGATGGACCGTCTTATTAATCCGGATTTGCGAATCCCGAGCCGCGCGCAGCGAACGAGAGAGCCATACGTTTCCAGACCCACCAATTTGGGTACGAACGTGCATTGCCGCGGGCGTCCGCGATCTGTCAGAAAAAGTTCAAACGCTCGCTTCGCCAGCCATGGAACCGTTTCAAAATCGACGAATCCCGCCGATGGCGCCCATACCGCCCCTCGCCGAGGGAAAGCGAAGTGTCGCGTCGTGCCGGGATCCCTGCGTCCACGGGTCACGGCGCGGGGTGGCCTTTTTGCCCCCGGGGCGGCCACGTCGACCGCGCGATCACGACCAGACCACCACTACCTCGCGTGTCGAGCCGCGCTGCGTCGCGGTCTGGCCCCGCGGCGTTCGCTGCCTACCGTCTATGTCTCACCGCGCGCTCACTCCGTTCGCGCGCTCCTGAGCGGCCTGCTCGAAGACGGTGCCGAATGCCGCGACGCCCGCGTGCGTCGTTTCGAGGCCATGTCTCGCCGTTCGCAAACGTGCGCTCGATCGACGCGAACACGCGGACGGCTCCACGCCTTCACTGGGGGTCAGCAGGCGCCAGACTCGCACGTTCGACCAAGGCGCGAAAAGCACCCACCTGCGAGTCGAACGCGTGGTCATCGTTGGCGTAACCAAACACGAGCCGCGCCCGCACCATCCCTTCGTTCGCTCCCTTGATGGCCTTGCGGAAAGGTGCGGACACGAACACCATCTCGACCGTGGTCCGCGGCGCGTCGGCGTCATGCTGGAGTTGGTTGAGATTGACGACCTCGAACTGCACGCGATGGGCTGGATGACCAACGGCGCGAGTCGGTTCGCTGGAAAGAAGTTTGGTCGAGATGTGGCGCTCGGCGACCACGGCTCGAAAGGACTCGGTTTGGATGTCCTGGGCGAGCTCGTTGACGTAGTTCTCCGCCAACACACGAGTCTGTTTGTTGCCGGCGAACACCGGTAGCGGGAGCAGCCTCACCCAAATCGTCGCGTTGGTCGTGTGCTCGAACAGCAGCTCATAGGTCTTGGTCTCGACCATTTGGACGCTGCCGTCTTTCCACTCCCAAGGGACGCGCGTCGTAAACCGACCGCGGGTGATCTCTCGGGGCTCCCCCTCGTCATCGAGCCGAAAGTTGGCGAGACGCCATCCGCGGGGTAGAAACGTGCGCGCGTCCGCATCGGCATAAGGCACCTGAAACGGCGACTCCGAAGACCGGTACCCCGTTTCGACCATCACTCGAGGACCGGCGCAGGCGCTTGCCAGGACGAGCACGGAGGCATTGAGCAGTACACGGCCGACCAACATCGCGCGGTCACCTATCACGGCGCTCACCACAGCTCAAGGCGTGGTGGAAGTGCTGCCACCCGGTGGGTACATATCACGCAAGGGGACGGTGCCTCGGTCTACCGCTCGGCTCAAACCCACGGTTCGGCTGTGTTGATCGGTTTCAACTGAACCGAACTCTGGGGTTAGTCCGGCGAGATGACGTCGGGCCGTTGGAGCGTCGCGCACTCTCGTTGCGCGCCACGACGTTCGTCCAAAGTATCGTGCCACCAGGACGCGAAGGACGTGGGGGACCCACCTGCTTCACGTTGCGGTGGTTCGCCGAATGGTCACTGGTGGGAGTGAGCCTTAGTTCGACGCATAGCCGCTGGGCCCAACCTCCAAAACAAGAACGCAGACCACGAAGGAGCAATGTGGTCGTGCGTCGGGTTCGAACGGCCTTGGGAGAGTAGGTGGATGTACGGTTCGAAGTGATTCGACCCGCCATGACGACGTGCCACGACTCTCTTGTCGCGACACTCGTCGTATCCACTGGCGCTTGGCATGTAAGCTCCGATACAGTCGCCTGCTTGGGGAGGGATGAAACGACACTTGCTGCGGAGGGTGCCATGCTCGATAACTTGCAAGAAGGTTCATTACTGACGGTACTGCCACTGCTCGAACGAGTGCGTCGCATCGATGGTTGGCTCGAAGACGACGAGGCGGACCTACTGCTCGCTACTGCGGTACGTGCCTGCCGCGACGGAGTGCCGGGGGCGCCGTTGGTCGAGCTCGGTAGCTATTGTGGAAGGTCCACCGTGTTGCTCGCTGCTGCTGTACGTTCGGAATCGCCCGACCGACGTGTGATCGCCGTGGACCCGCACGGTGGCGAAGTTGGCGCAAGTGACCGAGGCCTTCAGCAAACGGCACCAACACTCGAAGCGTTTCGAGTGAACGTTCGCGACGCCGGCCTGGAGCCATGGATCGACGTCGTGTTGAAGCGCTCCTATGAACTCGAGTGGAACGCGCCGATCGCGATGCTATTCATCGATGCGCTCCACGACTATGCCAACGTGCGGCGCGATTTCTCCCACTTCGAGCGCTACGTCATGCCCGGTGGCTACGTCGCGTTTCACGACTACGCGGACTACTATCCTGGCGTCGTCAGGCACGTCAGTGAGGTGTTATCCCGAGGCGACTTTACGTTCGTCGCGCTCGCGCGCAGTTTGATGGTGCTTCGACGTGCCGGTTGAGCCTGCCGCTCACTCGGCGGAAGCCGCAAGGGGCTGGGCATCCCGCGACATGTCGCTCGAGCGTGGCACTGACGACCCGAGGTGTTGTACAGCATGAGGACGACGCGCGCGCAAGACGACTAGCGTGCCAGCTCGCTGAAAGAGCTCGTGGCTGGTGGCCAGTAGTTCATCTACGAAGCGCACCACGCCGGGATAATACGCGGCGTAGTCGTGAAATAAGACCAGCCCCTGTGGCGCTAAGTGTGGCGCGAAGTGCTCGAAGTCCGTTCGAACGCTCTCGTAGTCGTGCAGGCCGTCAATCAAAAGCAGGCTGATCGGGCGGTTCCACGCGACCTCGGGAGATCGCGTCGTCAAGACCTGCACCTGTTCGACGACGCCGGCGAGGGCTAGACTGCGTTGAAATCGCTCCAACGTGGGCCCAGCGTCCAATAGGTTGCCTTCTGCGCCCACGAGCCCGTCGTGGGGATCCACCGCGTAGACTTTGCCACTCGGAGACAGCGCCTGAAGCACGCTGGCCAACAAGGTGGTTGCTTTGCCGCAGAAGCTCCCGACTTCGACGAAGTCGTGAACACCTTCCGAACGCGCAGCTTGAATCGCCGCGCCGACCAACAGCTCCGCCTCTGACCGCTCCAGCCAACCTTCGATAGCCTCTGCCCGCCTCAACGCCCGACCCGGACGCATCAGACTCACCGCCGTTTGCCCACGGACGCGGTAATTGTCGCAACGCCGTCGAATCAGCGCACGACTCGCGTCATCGTAGGAACGCTGTATCGGGTGAACCCAATGCACCTCGGGTCGCATTAGGGCGTCCTCTAGCTGTGCTTCGCTGTAGGCCCTGCGATACTGCACGTACTCCGGGTGGCAGGGGTTGACTGCAATCTCGTAGCCCAACATCGCGACCAATGACGGCAGTATGATCTCTTCAGTTGCCCAAATCCGACTGCGGGCTAAGATTGACCGCAGAGTTGCGTCGGTATCGAACAAGTGCACCAAGTCGCGTGCAGCGTCGCGGGTGAATACGGTGGATGGCCAGAACGTCCACATCGGGAAGGAGTCGCGCGGTACGCCGAACTTGTCGAGCAACGGGTACCAGAGCCGTGCTTCCCGGCGTGCGGCGACTACCGGCCCTTCGTTGGTCGACGCGGGTAGCGGCGCGTCGGTGGTCCCCAACATGCCGACCCGCGGCCGCAGCGCGAGGAATCCCGAGAGGAACTCGGAGTATCCGTGTTGCACGGCGAGCTGGTCCGAATCGACGACCGTGAGCACATCGAACGACAACTGTCGTAGTGCGAACCGGGTGCAGTCCAAAAAGTAGTCGTGCAGTCGGCCCCATGCCATCCGTTTCGGCTGGGGCACGATGAGGACCCTCGGGTTCTCGAGGACGGGATTGTCATCGAGCAACGTCGAGTCACCGCCGCCGTTGTACAACAGGACTGTCGAGGTTGCGTCGTAGTACAGGAGATTTCGGACGAGGTCGACGACGCAATCCTGCTCTTCATGCACGAGACACGCGTAGACGTTCTTCAATTCCTTCATGGCTTTTGGGTTCACCTGAGTTTTCGGTGAGTCACTGAACGACGAGGCGGACCGTGGAACCCGCCAACGCGCTGTCGCCGCCCGCTGGCAGCTGCTCTGCCACCTGTCCCCGACTACCCACGCCCTTCGCGATGATGGCCGATAACCCGACGGCGGCCAGCCGTCGCCGCGCGAGGCCCGGCGTATAACCTATGACGTCGGGGACGAGAACGGCCCCTTGCCGCGCATCTGGAGGTGCCTCGGCGTTGACGAACTGAAAACCGACCTGGCTCGTGGCAGCCGCCTTGAAGTCGAAGGCGACGTCGTCGCCCGCCTTGGTGGCGCCGGCCCGTAGCTGGATTTGTGACGCGGCCATGCGTAAACCCAGTTTCCGGTCGCGAAGGACCCCGTCCACACGCGCCAGTTGGTCTCCAATGCTGGCCGCAGCGTCCGCGAGCGGCATGACCTGTTGCGATGTTTTCCCGCCATCCGCGGATGATGCCTTCACTCGGTCGAGCTCGGCGCGCAAAGCGAGGTTCTCCGACAGCAGCTCCCGCAGTTGCTGCTGCAACACTGGTGTTTCTCCCGATGCTCCAGCGAATGAATCGGGTGTGACCGCGGACAACCCGCGAGCCAGGCCGGCGACGCGCTTGTCGGCAAGGCCTATGATGGGAAGCAACTGTTCGAAGCTGTCGAGAGGAGCTGCGTCCAATGCGAGCCCACCGAGCACGGTTCCAACGTCTGCGTCGGCACTCTGCGCGAGACCCACGAGCAGTGCCAACTGTATTGGCTTCGGCCAAGGCATCGCGTGGATTGCGTTCAGCACATCCCTGGCTCGTGCGACTTCCTTGGCATCCAGGCCTACGCTACGTGCGAAAGCCGCCTCGGCCGCAGTCGGTTGACTCACGACGTCTCCAGCGTGACCTCTTGTCCTTCGGCCAAGATCGAGCCCGGAGCTGGGGTCTGCTTCGCGACGAGTTTAGTTGGCTCGACTCCCGTCGGCAGTGGCTGATGCGGGATGCGTAGTAACTCCAACCGTGAGCGTGCTTCCGCCACGGTCAATCCCACCAACGCTGGCACCACGAGTAGGGCTTCGGCTGGACCACTTGGCGGCACCGGCACGATTCTGAATTTGATGCGACTGCTGGCCTCCATCTTGAAGTCGTACCGCGACGTGTAGCCGGCGTTCATCGGCGCCGCATACAACTTCAGTCGGCGAGTAGCGGGTGCTGGGTTCGTGGTGGTAGCGTCTCCAGTCACGGTCAGCGCCATCTGAATTTCACCCTCCGCTTCGGGGATGTGGTACCAGGTCGGGCGGTAACCGATGCGCTGCAACTCTCGGAACAAGCTGTCGTCGGATTCGTAGATCTCGCGCAGTGTCGCGATGGAAGCTGCGTCGAGCTCCCTCTGGGCGTCGGCAACGCCGCGGCCGACCGACGATATCAGCTCTCCCAGCGGTGCAGATAACGCGTCCAACAAGGACCGGTTCTCGAATGTAGCCACTCAGCTTCCTCCCGCGCGTTTGCCGACGTAAAGTCGCATGATGGTGTTTGGCAGGCATTGGGTGCCTGCGGTCGGCGATTGACGAACTACGCGCCCGACGTCGCGCTCACTCGAGACGACCTCGCGATTCACCTCGACGGTGAAACCGCGGCTGGACGATTTGCGTTGGGCTAGCTCCAGCGTGTAGCCGATGAGGTCAGGCGTCGTTTCCTGTGGGGCCACGGGCTTCGGGGCTGCAGCGTTCGCCTTCGTCTCGACGGCGAACCGCAGCTCGGACAGCCCGATGCCCGACTTGACCAGTTCGGCATCGGGAAACTCGAGCCCGATCGCATCATTCGTAGCAACAGGGATCCCCTTCAAGGTGATACTGGCTCCGGCGAACGCCAGCGGCGACTCGGTCAAGTGCACGCCCCCGAGCTGCCGCGCCGTGCTGCTCAGCGCATCGGCGAAGGACATCGTCATTTTCTCGTTTGCGACTGCGGCGCGAGGTGAGGCGTCGCTCACTTCAGGGGAGGGGGTTGCTGCTGCTGCGCGTGGCGCCTCTGCAGTAGCCCCGGAGGCGAGCCGCGCAGTGGCGGCGGGAGGGCTCGCGGACAAGCCGCTCGGGAGACCATACACCAAACCGTCAGACGCGTGAAAGGCGTTCGCGGCGACGCCATTGGCGTGCCACACCATGTCGGACAACTCGATGGTCTTGGCGGTGATGCGTTTGACCAGCGTGACGACGGGCTTACCGTCGATCAGTACTCCCCAAACGAGGCCGGGCTCCCCCGAAAGCGAAAGTTGCCCTGCCCCTACCTTACCCTCTGCCACGACTTTGAAGCCACGGGTCGTGGCTTCGACCAGTGTCGCCGTCGCACTGACCACGGGTTGGCCGGCTTCCGTTCTGACCAGTCCTATGAACCTCACGGAACTACCTCGTACACGAGTGTCTCAGTTTGGCCTGCTGCGTCTATCTGCAACGCCAGCACTGCGCGAGTTTGATTCGCGCCGATATCCAACACGACGCTCGCATGCCCCTCGGCGTCTGTCGTCAGCACCCCTTGGCGAAATCCCGTACCACTTGCCAGGCTGAACGCGACGCCGCTGCTCGAGCTCAGAGTCGCACTCTCTTCGCGATCCAAGTTGACTTCCACCTGCAGGCCAGCGCTGGGCTCACCCGCGGTGCTCCTGGCTCGGACCGATAACACGGGCGCGCGCCTGTTCCTGTCGTCGAGTGACGTCTCGAGCACGATCTCGGGCAAGCCTGCATTACGCGGTACCGAAACGAATGCGCCTCGAACGACTGCGGCGATCTCGAGCGTGGAATGCGATTCCTCCGCTGCCAGCGGGCGAAACAAGAGGTGTCTGTTGGTAACGCGTGCAGTCTGCAGTTTCGAGTAACGCCTACTGAGACCTTCGTCTTCGACGACCTGGAGGTTCATCTTGAGCTCGAACTCCACTCGCGGCAGGTGATAGGTGAATGCGCTTTGGGAAGCTCCGGTAGCGTTTGCGCGTGCCAGCTCGGCCTGAGCGTAGGAGACGCCTTCGGCCAGACTCAGAATGAAGTCGTCGAGAGTAGAGAATGCGTCCAGGGGATCAGCCATGAGCGTTGGTCGTGTTATCGAGAGGGATCATCAGAGGTTTCGGCCCGCAGTTAGGACTCGTCGCGCCAGTCCGTTTCCGTGTTCTTGCGGCGCGCTCGCGCGTCGAGTCGAGCCTGAAACATGGCTTCCTGGTGACGGCGTTCACGCAGGTCGGCCAACGCCTCTTGTCGACGCTTCTCGTTGCTCGCATCGAACGCCGCTCGCGCTTGCACGCGCTCTACCTGCTGGCGGCGCAGTGCCAAATCGCGCTGCGCTGTCCACCGTGAATGCATGCCTTCTCGGATTCGCAGCGCCCGTAGCCAGGCGTCGTGTCGTTCTTGACGACGCAGTTGCTCCGCGCCGAGAACTGCCTCGGCTTGTAGAACCTTCCGCTCCGTCTCGCGCTTCTCTTCCTCGCTCGCCCGTTCGCCCGCGGCGCGGATGCGCGCTCGCTCGAGGGCACGCCGGGCCAACGCGCGTGCGCGCTGTTCCTCGCGCGCGGCTTTTTTGTCGGCGAGGCGCGACTCCGGCGTATGAATCGGCATGGGAAACATCGCGTCTTTGCGCTTGTCGTCAAGCGTCGCCGGCGCTTTGCCCAGCAGACGCATGAGTTTCTCCTCCAAAGCCTGCCGCTCAGCGAAAAGAGAGGTTAGTTTTGAGCGCGCTTCGGTTGCGACCCCGTCGAGCGGAGACGCGGGCTCGGCCGTGTCAACGGTCGAACCGGACGACGATGGGCTCGCGGGCGCGTCGTCATCCAAATCCTCCCACCCCAAATAGGCCGACACTGTTCAGTTCCCTGCAGTCATCAGTGCGCGAATCCGTTCCTCCAGAATGGCCGGCACGGGGACGGGCGCGATCTTGGTCCGGATCAAACTGGAACCTTCCGCGCTGTAGTTGTACTTCGTCGCGAACGAGGCGCTGACGGAGCTCACGCTGGCACCAGCGGCGAAGATTGCGAAGTAGCTGTCGAAGCTGCCGCTGAACGTGCTGCGGCTATACGAGGTGCTGCGGGACATCGAGATGGACACCTTCACCTCGATGATGGTGTCTACGAAGTGATAGAAGGATGGCGTGAAGCCGAGTTGAAGCATCGACAACTCCTCGCCACCGAAGTTGACGAGCACGCGTTGCTGGGTGACGTTGCCCTCGTCATCCGTTACGTCGAACTCCTGCCCCGCCATGATCTGCGCGACTTGCAGAGCCACGCGGTCCAGCTCGAACTGTGCTCTACCGATGGCGACGCCGAGGCTCGTGACCATCTCGGCGAAAGGTACGTCTAGTAGCTCTTGTCCAATAGCCATGATGTTTGCCCCTTTTCGTTACGGGTTCTCAGTTTCCAGCAGCCCGCGGATTCGCTCTTCGAGCATTGGAGGCGGCGGCACGGGAGCCAGTTTCGTGCGCAACAGACTCGACCCTTCGACGCTGTAATTGTACTTCGCGCTGTACGTCGCATCGACGGGCACGGTGGTCACGGAGTAGTCGAGGCGGCCATTGCCGAAAACCAGGCGACTCGTCTTGCGTTCGCCCTTGATGGTCGTCGTGGACGCAACCTCGTGGGTCATCTTGATCGCGATCTTGACTTCGATGATCGTATCGATGAACTGATAGAAGGTCGGCGTGAACCCCAGTTCCATCATGCTCAGCCGCTCACCGTTGAACAGAACTGTGGTGTCGACCGGGGGATCGATGGCGTTGCCATTGCCGTCCCGATCCACGCGCGTGCCGCTCATCATTTCCGCAACGCGAAGGCTTGCTTCGTCCAGTTGGACCTGAGCGTCGGCGATTGCAAAGGCCATTTGACGGATCATGTCCCCCATAGGGACGTTCAGTAATTCTTGTCCTATTCCCATATTGCCTCTGTTGTAAACTTTGCGCAGACTTAGCTGGCGCGCTTGCTAGGGGGTCCGAATCGTCGCCCGAAGGATCTCCGTGAAGATCGCAGGGGGCGGCACGCTTACGAAGCGTGCTCGCACCATGCTCGATCCAGTGGCCTCGAACGAGAACTTGTTGGTGTACGACGCGTTCACCGAAGCCGCGAAGAATCCGACGTTGACGCCAATCGACGCGCCGATCGAAAAGTCCTCCGACTGTTTGGAGCTGAACGCTACGCGCGCTTCCACGGTTGCTTCCGTGATCTGGTAGAACGTTGGCGCAAAACCCAGCTCGAGCAGCGACCGTGTTCCGGCGCCGTCACCCAGGTCGAGGCCATTCTCTTCGTCGGCCAAGATCCGCGCAATTTCGACCGAGTTGCGGTCCAAAGCGAACTGCGCCTGGGCGATCGCGACGCCGAGGCGCTCGATCATCTCCGGAAGGGGGGCTTCCTGCAGCTCGGTGATGACTCGACTGGGCATGGCAATCCGAACTCAGTTACCGGAGTCGAGCTGGAAGTGTTTGCGCATGGCCTCCATGAAAACCGGAGGCGGCGGAACTGCCAGCATCTTGGTCGTCACCTTCGAAGCTGCCGTAGTGTCGAACTCGTAACGCCGGTGGTAGTCGGCGCTGATCGTGATGCCGAACATCGACGCTGTCTGGGTGGCCTGCGAGGTGTTGAGGATTTGTTGACCCAAGGGCGCCACGACGCGGCCGCCGATTGCGCTGGGCACGCCTGCCGCACCACCCGGTCCCGCGGGGCCAGTGCCACTCAGTAACGAAGTGCTCGTACCAGTTGACCCAGTCGAACTCGAGTTGCTCGTGTTGAACGAGACCCGCGCACCGAGAGTGAAACTTTCCTCCACTTTGATCGATAGCTCGACCCTGACTTCAATCGTCGTCTCGCTGAAATGATAGAAGGCCGGAGTGAAGCCCAGCTCGAGCAACGATCTCGAGACGACGGCGCCCGTATCATCGGTGAGGTCGAGGCGGGTTTCCCCTAGCAGTACGGCACTCTGCACGCTGTTCTGATCGAGCCGCAACTGGGCTTCAGCGATCGCACGCCCCATGCGCTCGATGATTTCCGCCATGGGAACGTCGAGCAACGCCTCGCCGGGCGTCATGTTCAGTACTCGATTGTCGAGCATTGCCTCTCCCTCCTTGAACCTGTTTGCGATGATACGCTCAAACTGTGCACCTGACAAGCTACACGACGAAGAACGGTCGCTAGCTGGTATTTCCTCCCAAAGGCTTCTCGGTCAGACGCGAGTGCGCAGCGCGTCACGGCGTACGGAGAAGTAATGCAAGCGGTGTTGTTCCCTCAACACTCGATCAGGTGTGATGGTCAACCCCTTGGTCAACCATGTGAGTAGCAGTTGACTCAAGTCCAGTTGGGCGTCAGCCTGGCGCGCGTAATTCAGTGCGAGGGTTAGCGCCGGCTTGGCCAGGTCGCGTTCACCGCGCTTGAGCAACACCACACCGCGCCGTTGATGTATCGACGCGAGGTCGAGCTTGGCTAGCTGCGTCAGCGGTGGGTTGGTTTGGTAGTGAATGACGGCCTTGTCGCAATAGGACAACACATCGTCCAGGGCGCCCATGAGCTCGAGGGACTCCAGGGACGCCTCGAGATAGTGCCGAAAGAAGACTTCGGGAGCGCCGGTTTGGACGACGATTCGGATGGCCTGACGATATTGCTGCAGTGCGGCTGAGTGATCGCCGCGTAGGGCAGAAAGTTTGCCCTGCTCGGCCAGCGCCATGTGTTCGTTGGCGTTCATCGCCCCTCGAGTTGGGCCGTCACCCCGCAAGCTCGCAACTCCTGCTGTAGCCATCGTGCTTGGAGCTTCGTCAGCGGCCCCGCGACGCGTACGGGGTTACCAATGGCAATCTGGTCCGCTGCATCGCGGCCCGCAATGGCTTGAACCCACGGACGCGCTGCCGCGCGGTCCCCGCCTGCGGCTACATCCATCGAAAACGTCTGAAGTGATAGCAACACAGCCGTGGCGTGGGCTCCGACTTCACTGGCTTCGCGCAGCAGACTCGCCATCGTTTCGCCGCGCACGTTCTCCGCCAGCGTGAACGGCATTCGTGCAAGGGCCTTGTGCGTGATGCGTTCCGGCATGCCGACCGCGCGCACCAGCCACTGCCGCACCTCTTCGGTGTTGGGGGCGCGTTCGAGCCTGACGTCGAAACGTTGGAGCTCACGATTGAGCGCGCGGACCTTGGCCGACGTGCGTGATAGCTCGGCCCATAGAGTTTCCGTCGTCGCGGCGTCCAGTCCCGTGACCATGACCTGAGACGGTCCGAGTGTGGAGCGTTCTAGCCTCAACTCCTTCAATCGCGATTCCAGGGCGTGCAACGTGTGTTGGTCACCCGTGTCGATCACGAGGTCGAAGACGGCTCGAGCGGTTCTCGACGCGTCCACTTCGCACCCCCATTTCGAGAAGCGGGCGCTCACCGCCTTGACGGTCGCCTCCGAAACTCGGCCAATTAGTACGGCTGGGCTCGCGAGGATCATGGCCTTCGCCTTCTCGAAGTCTACACCCAACAGCAGAGCCGTCTCTTCGATGATAGCCAACAAGTGCGTCGGCTCCTTCACCCCGAGGGATAGCTCCCATTCTCCACAGCCCGGTTGAAAGCCGTCGGTCGACGCTTCGAGATCGACTTCGATTCCCGTTTGACTCAACGCGTTCTGCAGGCGCTCGCCTTTGTCCCAATCCAATCCATCGAGCAGTACCGACGGTGCTCGAAACAACAACGCTGCCAGCTCGACATCGGAGCCCGGGCGCAAGCCGCGCAATACTTTGACGGCGGCTGCGCCAGCGGTCCCAATCGAGCGCACGATCAACCGGTAGGTTTGACCACGACCCCCGACGCGCTGCAACTGTGCATCCCCCATGACCGCAAGCGTGCGGCCCCGGCGTGGGTCTTGTCAACAGGCGAGTGAACGACCTACCTTCACGCCAAATGGCTGGACCAGGCGTGTAGGTGGAACGCGCAGGTGACGTCAAGCGGTCGGATCGATGTTTATCGAGCTACCGTGTTCGGATTCGCGCAACGTGGCCAACACTGCGTCCCAACTCAGCTCGACCCAATGCGTTTCAGCGTCGTCGCTCTCGTACATGACGCAGAGTCGCTCGGCGTCTTGGCTCCACAAGTGCGTGATCCGTACGGGGCCCGAGCGAGCAAATTTGAACGGGCGACTGAAGCGCGTCAGGCCTTCGGTGCATGAAAGCTCTATCCAACGATGGGAGTAAATACTGCCTGAAGGAAGGGATAGCTGCTCGCGAACCAGCATCAACCAACGGTCGCTCCCATCGGTCATCGCGATCGGCGCGCATTCGCCCGTGAACTTCTCGGCCCGACGCTTGGGCGTGGAGCGATGCACTTCCCGAAGTCGACCATCTGGCGCATCCAGCGCATACACCACGAAGGGATCGTAGCCGCCTATCAGGAACAGTCCATCGGGGCGCACCCACGTCACCCCGGAACTGCCATCGACGTTGCCCGGTCCGACCGGCGCACTGACGAGGTTGGAGACACGACACGGCGTGGACGAATCGGTCGCGGCCACGAACTCCGCCGGCAAGGGCACCTCGCCACGGCGCAAGCTTACCACCTCGTCCAGGTAGTATGTCTGGTTGCGTGCAACGTAGTCGTAGAACCACGACTCTTGCCCACGCAACGCGCGCAAGCGCTCACAGGCCGACATCCCCAGCTCGCGATACTGCGCGCCGACGTAGTAGGCAGTGATCATGATCTCTTCCCATAGTTGCCACTGGTAAACGCCGCGTTCCACGAACAATACGTCCGCGCTCGGGAAGTTGATCGTCAGACCGCGTGTCGCGAACATGAACGCGCTGTGATGGCGCCCAAGCTCGCGATACAGCTGGGCCAACACTTTGAGCGGCTCAGCCCGAGTCGGTCGGAGGTCGAAGGCTTCCAATAGCAGGGCCGTCGCGCGCTGGAAGTCACCGCTGCGGACAGCACAAAGACCCCGCTTGTAGTGGGCGTACCAAACTTCCTCCTCCCACCCGCCAAGCTTGATTCGGCGCGCATACCAGCGGCTGGCTTCGTTGAATTGCCCCACATCGAAGTACGATTGCGCGAGATAGAACGTGGCGCGGGGATCGGCCGGAGCTTGCGCCAGGGTCTGTCGTAGCAACGTGATGTCGCGCACGTACTTGTTCTGTTTGCTCCCTCCGTCGCCCATGTCCTCGATCCAGAGTGAGGCCAGGCGAACGACCGGAGTCGAACCCCCATCGGCCTCCCAATACTCATGGGTGGCGCCCTGCGCCCGCCAGTCGTGACGCAAACACGCGAGCCGCGTATTGTAGTAACACAAGCCACGATTGTCCTGAGCCAACGCGTAGGCGCTCGCCTCGAGGGCTTGTTTGTCGAAGCCTTCGGCGTGGAGCACCATGTCCGCGTCCAAAAGCAACAGATACGTGCGACACGGATCCCACCCGACGGTCCCGATCCACTCGCGGGCTGCGTTCGCTGCAAGCGAGCGGTTGTGACCGAAGTTCCGCCAGCCGTGGTGACAAACGATGCCCGGCACGCCCCGGCCTGCCCCTAGCCGTTGCGCGCGCTCCACCGTGTCGTCGGTCGAACCAGTATCACAAATGACGTAGCCGTCCACGTGTTCCAAGGCGCTGCGCAAGCACCGCTCGATGGTGCGCGCCTCGTTTCGCACGATCATACAGAGTACCAGCCTTACCGGCTGGTTCGAGCAAGCCTCCCCGGGTGATTGCACCGCCGCCATCCGCCACACTTAACTCAGGCCGCGACGGCTGCCAACGGAGATCCGGCACTAGTCATGGGGGGGAGGGTGTTCGAGGTTCATGCAGGCGGTGTTCGCGCGCACGGATCGGCCATCGGACGCTCAGATCACCGGTGAGACGAAAGTGGGGCGCGAGGAGTTTGCTCGAGGCCTCGGGCTTCGCGCAACGCGGCAAGTAGACGGACAGGCATCGAGGCATGGATGGGGAGGCTGACCATCCTCGACATGTCGGCAGTAGTGATCGACGCAGGCCGGCTTCTTTTGACTCGAGGTCGAGGTCGTGTGGCGTGTCACATTTGCGTGCTACGCCGGAATTGCCACTGCCGCCTGGGTCGTGACGCCGTGAAGGTGCGTTTCGCGCGTGTGTGAAGTCCAGGCCGTGATGGCATGCTGTTTGCTCAGGACGAGCATCGAACTCGGTAAGCGCAATTCAGCCACGAGCCGAGTGAGGAGCTGTCATGATGAAGACCCTGAGCGCCTGTGGTTTGTGCGTGGGTGTGTTGGTAGCGTGCGAACAGCGACGGATGGACGACGTGTCCACGACGCGCAACGAAGCCCAAGTTGTCGCGGCCGATAATGCCGCGAAGAATCAACGCGACGTCGAAGGGAGGAACCCGACTCCAATCGACCAAGGCAACAGCGAAGCGGAGATTGAGCTGACGCGGCTGATTCGCCAAGAGGTGTTGGCTCAACCCAACTTCTCGATCAACGCGCAGAACGTCAAGATCATCACACAGAAAGACACGGTTACCTTGCGGGGACCAGTGGAGACGACTGCAGAGAAGGCCACCATTGAGCGCATCGCCAGGTCGCAGGCAGGCGTCAATCAAATAGTCAGCGAACTCGAAGTGAAGGAGAACAACGATGGCAAAGAGTGAATCCGTAATCGGTTTGGTCACGTCGCGAATGGTCGCGGAACAGGTCGTATCCCAACTCCAGCGCTCTGGCTTCGCGGGCAACGACATCTCGGTGTTGTTCCCCGATGATCGAGGCACCAAGGACTTCGCTCACGAGCAGCACACCAAGGCGCCCGAGGGCGCTGCAACGGGCGCTGGCGCAGGCGGCGTGGTCGGTGGCACCTTGGGCTTGTTGGCAGGCATCGGCGCGCTCGCAATCCCTGGCGTAGGTCCTTTGATTGCGGCTGGCCCGATCATGGCTGCCCTCAGCGGCGCCGCTGCTGGCGCTATCGTGGGTGGCTTGAGCGGCGCGTTGATCGGTCTCGGCATCCCCGAGATCGAAGCCAAGCAGTACGAAGGCAAGCTCAAGGAGGGCAACATCTTGCTCTCGGTCCACGTCGACAACAACGCCGAACGGGACCGCGCGAAAGACCTCCTGAAGGAATACGGAGCTTACGACATCGTGACGGTCGACCACGCGCGCGTGCCGGACCCCAAGCGCAGTTGAGCACTACTCGCTGACCGCGAGCCCATTCGACGCGAATCGCTAAGCCGTATCTGGCGAGCAGGTCTGGGCGCAACCCAGCCCTGCTCGCCAACGGCGAAGGCGGTTACCTGCAGGCGCAGTCCACGATCACTCGATGTTCGCCGACTTGAAGACCCAGTCGGGATCGTTGCAGAATTCACAGGTGGGGCCCATCAAGAAGGCCTTGCCGGTGGCCCCTTCATCACCCTTGAGATGCCAATTGAGCCAGGCCAGGTTGACCAGGTTGAAGTCGCCGCGGCCTTGATTGAGATCTCCACCGTGACCGGCGGTCGTCTTCTCCAGGTAAAGGGTGGGGATGCCCCGGGAGCTGATCGCGTCGTAGTCGTTGAGGCCGTTCTGATAAGCGATGTCGTCGGGCCCGCCGTTCATGATCTTGAACGGCGCGTGCATGCTGTCCCACAACCGATTGTTGGCGCCCATCAAACCGCTGCTGGTGATGCCAATCGCCGTGAAGCGCGGATCGCCGGCCACGTTCTCTGCCATCAAGCCTCCACACGAGAAGCCGTCTGCCGCGATCTTGGTCGGTTCGAGGCTGTCGTAGTAGGCGCTGCAGGGCTTGTCGTTCTCGGCGATGGCCCAAGTGATGTAGTCGAGCAACGCGGCGCCGTTCTGACTGCCTTGGCAAGCGTTCTCTTGGTTCGGCGTGCCGTCGGCGACCACGAAGTAGCCCCAGGAGGCGATTTCGGCCATCGCCGCTTGGTTGGAAAGACCGTTTTGTGAACATCCACCTTGGCCCCAGACGAAGATCGGATACTTCTCGCCACCACCGAGATCGGCTGGTCTGAAGATGGTGCCGCAGCGGATACCGTCTTCGGAGTTGGTCTCGATCACGACGTCGTGCGGACCCGTGCCTTGAGCGTTGCGGCCGGTGCCTTGTGAAGCCGTGCAGGTGCCGGTGAAGGGTTCACTCGGCTCGGAGGTCGCTCCGCCCGGTCCTTCGGTGTCCAAACCTCCCGTCGGATTGCCGGTTCCTTCGTTCCCGCCCGTCTCCGCGCCGCTCGCGCCAGTGCTGTCGCCTTCGCTGTCGGTCGACCCAGACGCGCCAGTATTGCCGGTAGCGCCCGTGTTGCCTGTCGCTCCTGTGTTGCCAGTCGCTCCCGTGTTACCCGTAGCGCCCGTATTGCCGGTGGCTCCCGTGTTACCGGTAGCGCCGGTAGCGCCGCTGGTATTGCTGGGAACGGGGCCCGGGGTAGTTGCGCCGGTGGGCGTCGACGTACTGGGCGCAACGCTCGTCGTGCCGCCAATCGGGTCAGTCGTGTTGCTGGGGCCACCGGATTGCGGGTCACTCGCCGTGCAGCCCACGCCAGCGACAGCGCTCGCGCCGACCATCCATACCAGCAAGGTTACGTTCAATTGGTGTTTGCTTCTCATCGCTTCGATCCTTTGCCCAGCGCGGACGAGCGCCCGAGGCTTGTGCTTGCAGTCGGGAGGGGGTGCTGAGAGCGGTTCACGAAGTGGGGGAGAAAGTGCGGCGCTGCGTCTGAACTGAAAAAAGCTCGTATTGGCAGAAGCGCAAGACACGAACGCCGCGCTTCGCGATCGCTTCGTGCAAATGTGAGGTGTCTCACCGTTGCCGTTTGGGGCGCACCCAGCGGGACCATACCCGGACGGGGTGCCCGATGACCTGCCCCCACAGCTCGGTTCAGTTCGACCAAACGTGGCAAGTGAGCAGCGCTCTCACGACGCAGCCCAGGGCGCAGCTAGGTTTTGGCAGGCCCAGACACTCGCGGGCCGCGTCCGGCGTGCGATAACGTACCGGTTTTCCGAATCGGAGATTTCGTTGCGCGTCTGCTCCTGATATCGTGGGCGCGATGTTCGGTGCGGGGGGCGGCGACGACGAAGCCTTGCAGCGTGAAGTGCTCGATTTGAGGGAGCGCGTCGCACACTTGCAGCGTGCGGTAGCCAGTCGCGAAGCGGGGTCGGAGATCTCGCTCGCGGAGCGCGAGGCAGTGTTGCACGAAGCCGAACGGGTTGCACACCTCGGCACGTGGACTTGGGACATCCAGAGCGGCCGCGTGACGTGGTCCGAGGAGCTGTTCCGGATTTTCGGTTTGGAGCCGGGCGCGGAGGCCCCGACGAGCGAGGCATTCATGGCGCGGGTCCACCCCGACGACCGTCCGCGGGTGGAGGAGACCACGCGCTTGGGTTTACAGAGCGGAGTCTTCCCTCCGTTCGAGTACCGGATCGTGCGTCCGGATGGTTCGTTGCGGCAGGCGATCATCTACGGATCGTGCCTGTTCGACGAAGTGGGTCTGCCGCGCCGTATGGTGGGCGCGGTGCTCGACCGCACCGAGGCGTTTGCCGTCGAGGCCGAGCTGCGTCGCACGCTCGGGTTGCTCGAAGAAGCGCAGCGCTCCGCTCAGCTCGGGAGTTGGCGCTTCGTGCCCGAGACGAACGAAACCGAGTGGTCGCTGGAATTTCGGAGGATCGCTGGGCTCGGAGTCGACGTGAAGGCTCACGTGCCGGCGTTCCTCGATCGCATACACCCCGAAGACCGCGCGACCTTTCAAGAGCGGTATCGCGCCGCGATGGCGAACCCCCACGGTGGTGAGCTCGACGGTCGGCTGTTGTTGCCCAACGGCGAGGTGAGACACGTGCGGCTGAGCGGCTCTTCGAGCGTTGCGCTCAACGGTCGTCTCGAGCTGCGGGGTACGTTGCTCGACATCACCGAGCAAGTGCGGTCACGCGAAGAGCGCGCGCGTTCGCAAAAGATGGAGGCGATAGGGCGCTTGGCGGCGGGTATCGCCCACGACTTCAACAACTTGCTCACGGTCGTGACCGGCAACCTGGAGCTGCTCGGCGAACAGCTCGGTACCACGCCCGAGCTCGAGGACTCGCTGCTCGCATTGCAATCGGCATCGAACCTGACGCGTCGACTGTTGGCTTTTGGTCGCAAGGCGCAGCTGTCTTTGGTCTTGGTCGAGCCCAATCAGTTGGTGCGCTCGATCTTGAGTCTGATGCAGCGCCTCGTGGGCGACCAGGTGCGCTTGGAGACGCAGCTGGCTGCCGAGTTGCCGCTCATCCGGGTCGACACACTCGAGGTCGAACGCGCGTTGGTCAACCTGGTGGTGAACGCGCGGGACGTCTCACCGCACGGCGCCGTGGTGCGCATCGCGACCGCCAAAAGTCACTTCGATGGCCGCGAATGGGTCGAGTTGACGGTGTGTGACGACGGTCCAGGCATCGACGACGCAGACTTGAGTCACATCTTCGAACCGTTCTACACGACACGTGCCCATAGCGGTGGCACTGGTTTGGGACTGGCCACGGTGCTCGGCACGGCCGAACAACATGGCGGCACGGTGCGCGTCGTCACGCGCGAGCCCAAAGGGTCTGCGTTCACTATCGTCCTGCCCGCGTGCGGCGCGGATGCCGAACCTTCGCGTCGTTCGACAGTGAAGGCACACGAGATCGCAGCGCCCCTTCGCCCCATGACGTTACTCGTGATCGACGACGAAGTCATGGTCGCGGAGGCTACTCGTCGTATGCTCTCTTCGCGTGGCCACCGCGTGCACGTCGCGACCTCGGCCGAAGACGCGCTCGGGGTGTGGAGCAGCCTGGAATCGGAGATCGACCTCGTGATCTGCGACGTCGTCATGCCGGACGTGCGCGGGCCCGACTTGGTCGAGCGTCTGTCGGCGGGCGGTCGGGTACCGCGCGTCTTGTTCATGAGCGGTTATAGCGAAGAAGCTGCCAACGCCGAGCTTCCGGAGGTGTTGGCCAAGCCGTTCACATTGAGCACTTTGGAAGCCGCGATCGACCAGGCCATGGGTTGAGCCTCATCCATGGCGCAGAGCGGGGCCGTCGAGGCGCGTCTCGAACGGGCACACGGCGGTGTGATTTTCCATAGGCGGCTCGGTTTCGGTGACGAAGGTTGCAGTCGTGCAATGCGGACGTACCAAGGTGCAATGCACGGTGTTGCACCGAGCCCCAACCTGCCGTGCGCTGGGAGCTTCGGACTGGCGCGGATCGTGCAACACTCCCTTCACGAGGCACGAACGATGAGCGAGCAAAGTGGTAAGCCTGGGGACGGTGACGAGGAGACGCTCGGGATGCCCGTGCTCGGCTGCATCGACGGCTCGGCCGCGGCGATCGCAGGGGTACGTCGCGGGGATAGGCTGCTCGAGGTAAACGGGATGCGCGTACACGACGCGAACAGCTACATCACGGCGCGTAACCTCGAGCCCGACCTGATGCACGTCGTGTTGCGCCGTGAAGGTGAGCTCGTCAAATTGACGCTGCACTTCGAGTCGTACACACGCAAGCTGCTCTCCAAGCTCGCGTTGAACTGAGCGCCAGTCACGTGGGCGGTCGGCTGAAACGCTGAACGCGTGTCGAGCACGGCGGCGGGAGGTGCTGAGTGCAAGCCGGGCTCGGGCGCTGGTCCGGGCCGTTATCCTGATGGCGGCATGACCCGGCCTTGCATTTTTGCCTCACCCGTCTCAGAATCGCGCCCGGAGGTGAGTCATGTGGAGACGCGTTGCATTGGCGTTGGTGACGTTGGCTTGTTCGGCGGAGCCCGCGCCCGAAGAGCAAGTGTTGGAGTTCTCGACGGCGTACGACGCGTTGAGGCACGACGACGGCAGGAGGGCGGAGTCGAGTCGCCATCGGGGAGGACCAGGCCGCAAGATGATGATCATCGGGACAATGACGTCGCTGATGGTCGGCAACGTGACGGACGATGCCATCTACATCGATCGCATCGCGGCTGACTTGGGCGGACCCAGGCACATGAAAGTCTTGATAGTGCCTGGCGCCAGTGCCTCCCCGCGGTTTCTGGAGACTTACTTTCGAGCGCTGATGCCGGCGCGAGGTGTACTTCCACGCAACATCGAGTTGGCCCACATCGCCAGTCGAGACGACGACTCGACACCCGACGAAGACGAAAGCCAGTGGGACGAGGGTGCCTACGCGCCGTCGGAGGTCGAGAAACTGGCCCGCGCAAACGTGGTTTGGTTCTCCGGTGGCGACCAGTCTCGGCTCACGTCCCTGCTGCTCGAGGAGGATGGTGACCCTTCACCATTTCACGCGGCCCTCGAGGCCAAGTTCGCCGCTGGCAGAGTCATCCTGGCGGGTTACAGCGCAGGCGCCGCCGCCATGAGTGATCCCATGATTGGAGCGGGCACCTCGTGGGAGGCGCTCACGTTGCCTCTACAAAGCGACCCCCTGTGCAACGACCCGGGATTGTGTGTCGCACCGGGTCTCGGCTATCTGCCCTCGGAGTACTCGGCCGTCGTAGATCAGCACTTCACTCAACGCGGCCGCTTCGCTCGGTCGATTCGTGCCCTCGCGGCCACGAACCTTCGAAACGCGTGGGGCGTCAGTGAGTTCTCCGGATTTTACCTGGACCTCGATCAAGGGTTGGGTGAGGTCGTGGGGGTGCCTGGCAAGGCGTTCGTGACGTTGCTGGGTCGGGATGGGGCCGAACAAAACCACGAGACCTTGGGTCCGCCGTTCCTGGGAGACCAATACACCATGAGCTTGCTCACGACGGGGGACATCTATCAGTTGCCGAGCGCCGACCATCCACACGGGATCGCATCGCACCTGCAACCGGACGAAGTGTACCTGCCGTTCTCCGAGTATTACGCGGACAATCCAACGGCGACCAGCGCGTTCGGCAGCCAAGTTCTCGTGGACGAGGTTGCCGTCAACTTTGCAGACGCCACACCGTCGGCTTCGGGGGCCAAAACCGACGCGATAGCGTTTCGAATGGATGACGACGGAGTCGGAACGGGCTTCTTGTTTCGGTTCACCGCAGACGACGATTCACTCGTTGCATACAACGGGGACTCGGGATACTCGTTCTTCGACGCTCGGGTTGCCATCTCGACCATTGCAGTGCGGATCGACGGCGTTGGACCATGATCGAACCCTCGAGTTCACCGCGCGGGGATCCGTGAGCTTCGAGCGAGGGCGAGCGCTTCCCCTCGACGAAGACGGACGAGGTCCAGCCGGGCGTCCTGCTGGTGCCCGGCCAGCGCCCGATGGGCCTGCTCATCGCCGGCGCCCGCTCCGGCTACT
>CBINDO010000099.1:0-24483 GCA_966249405.1 uncultured bacterium
ATCAGACTCCACCCCTGGGGGGCCAGGCGGAGCCCAACTCCTCGGACGAAAGTCCCAAACGAGCGACTCGATCGGGCTTTTCCTGAGAGGCCAGTTGGCCTATTGTCCGAAACGAAACATGTCGCGGGAAAAGCCAAGGCAAGTGGACGACAAGCCCTTGGGGGCCGGAATCAGTGCTCCTCCGGAGCAGGAGGAGCCGCCCGCGCGGGCCGCAGCGTACATCCCGCCGATGGCTGTGCCCAAGGAGTCGAGATACCACACGATCGACATGAAGGCGGTTCGGTTATCCCCGGACATCGATCCTCAGCGGATGAAGACGCAGCTGTCGCTCCGCGCCGTGCAAGCAGTCACCGAGCAGAAGAAATCCACGGTGCCGGCCTGGATCGTGCTGCTGCTCGTGGGCGGTGCCTTGGGGACCTGCGTTTGGTGGTTCGCGCGCTGGCGCAACGTGACCGAAGCCGTGCCGGTCGTTTCGGTGTTGACGACTCCCTCCGTGCCAGCCGTTCCGGCACCGCCGCCGAGCGCTGCGCCCGCCGCTCCGGTCGCGCCCGCCAGTGTCGCTCCCTTGGCGCCAGCAGAGGCGTCCGCAGCCGTGACGGCGGCTGCCAGCGCCGAAGTCGTCACACCGCCCGTCGTGCCCGCGTCCAAGCCCGCCGTCGCGGTTGCCCCTCGCGCCCCAGCCAAAGCAGTGTCCCCGAGGGCCAGTGTTGCGTCGCGGAAAGTCAACACCTCCCCGGCGCCCGCAACTGACGGACCGCAGCCCGCGTCCAGTCAGCCGAAGTTGTGGTTGGAATGATCGGGGTGAGTACCGAGTGCCGTCGGGGACCGCGAGTCTCGAGGGCCACGTCTAGAAAGCGCTACGTTGCGGCGCGCTACGCATTCGTGGCGGTAACCGCGCTCGCCGCCACCCACGTCTCACTGGTCAGGGCAGCGCCGGACACCGAAGCCGAGCGTGCCGATTCATCCGAACAACTCTTGCAGCAGGGCAGGGAGGCGTTCGAAGGCAAACGCTACGAAGAAGCCCAAGAGCGACTCAGTCGAGCTTACCGTCTCCTGCAGTCGTATCGCACGGCGTGTGCGCTCGGCCAGGTGGAGCTGGAGCTCGAGATGTATCGTGACGCCGCCGAGCATCTGGACATTTGCGTCAGCCGTTATCCTGAAGACGACCCCCAGCAGGCGCGCGAGCGAGTGCTCGAGGGCCTTCGAGAAACGCGTCGTCACGTAGCCGTGTTCGAGCCGCTGATCAACGTCCGCGGCGCCACCATCCTGATCAACGGTGTGGAGGTCAGTGCGACGCCCCTCGAGTCGGATCTCTTCGTGGAGCCCGGGTTGCGTCGGGTGACGGTGCGTAAAGCGGGTTATCGCGACGTCTCGGCGGAGCTGTTTTTTCCCGCCGGGGGCACGACCCAATGGCAGGCTATATTGACGCCGCAGGTTTCCGCGTCTCACGTAGCCGTCGCAAGCAGCCCTGGAAGCGTCTACGTCGGGGTGGGAGCGGCATTGACGGCGGTCACCTTGGCGGGCGGCGTGGCTCTCAGCGTGATCGCTCACGCCGAGCAAGCCGACGCCGAGCGTGCCGTTTCCGCCGCACGCGAAAGCGGTGACTGCCCAGCGTCTTCGACTCGAGGCGTTTGCGTCGCGGCCCGCGAACGAGTCGACTCGGCCAGCCGAAGCAGCGACTTGGCCGCAGGCGCCTTGTGGGCGGGCGCCGGGTTAGGGGTCGCAACGGTCGTGATCGCGTTGGCGACGAGTTCGAATTCGTCGAGCGAGCGCTCGCAGCTCGGGACTGCGGGACTGAGGGCGTCGGTTTCTTTTGGTGGGGTGGGGGCGTCCTGGACTGGTCAGTTTTGAAAGATCTGGAAATCCAGTTCTTGACCGAGCCTGTACGGGAGGTCTAACCCACGTTCGATGCGTCCGGTCGTTGCCCTCGCCACCCTCATCCTGTTGGCAAGCCATCCGACCATGGCGTTGGCCGGCAACACCCCGACCGAACTAGTGGCGGCACGTGAACTCTGGGAGCAGGCTCAGGAGGCACAAGCGCGACATGATTGGCCGGCGTGCGAGAAAGCGTTGGCATCGGCGCTTCCGATCGTCGCCACTCCTGGCATCCGCTTTCACCTGGCTTATTGCAGGGAGATGCAGGGCAAGTGGGTCGAGGCGCTCGTCGAATACAAGTTGGTCGACGAGGTAATTCAGTCGGGGACGCCCGCCCCCGACGTCGAAGCGTTGCTCAAACCGGCGATCGCGCGGCTCGAGTCGCGGACCCCGAAGCTCACGTTGGAGTTGTCATCGCCACCGGACGGCCTCCAGTTCATCTTGGACGGAAAGTCCGTGTCTGCGGGTCTGCTGAACAACAGATTGTCGCTCAATCCGGGACGCCACACCGTCGAACTCAAAGCCCTCGGATATCTGCCCTTGGCGCGTCGTCTCACGCTCGTCGAAGGCGAGGACCGCAAGCTGCCGCTGTTCTTGGTACCCGCTCAGGGTGAGACGAACACCGCAGATGCTGCTCTCTCTAAGGATGCCCAGGCGAGTGACGACAAGCCCGCAGCCACCGCGTCGCTCAAGCCCTACCTGATGATCGCCGAGGCTGCCTTGACCCTCGGTGCGGGCAGCATGGCCCTCTATTACCAGTTGGAGTCGGATTCGGTGGAGAACGACGACCCAGAGGTGTCGCGGCAGGCGAGAGAATCCGCGTCCACCAAGGCGCTGGTGTGGGGCGTCGGGAGCGGTGTGGGGTTGGTATCGTTCTTCGCCACGTGGCTTCTGTGGTCCGATTCACCCGTAGCGGTGAGTGCGTCGGCGGCGGGCGCACACGTGCTCGTCAGTGGCAAATACTAACACGACGAGCGCTCGTGCTGGGCACGGACACCGTCCACGTAGCGTGTAGGTGTGTCTCACACTGACGCGAACGCGTCGGTCTTAGACGTGCCGTCACCAGAGCCCCACGCGCTTCCTGCGCCCGAACTTCGAGCCTAACCTTCGTGCGGTCGAGAAACGGCTCATCGGGACGAGCAGGATGACCTTTGCGGATTAGCCGTCGCACAAGAACACCGATTGGTGCCTGATTGATAACGGTCGAGTCTGTTTCAGAAGAAGGCAAGCTTGGCCGTAGCCTTCAAAGATTTACTGTGCAATTGGGCAAACTCGACGTAGGTTACTTTCATATGCGTCTTAGGGCGTGCAAGGTTGGTTTGGTGTTGTTGGTGACCGGCTGCGCTTCAACACCTACCCCAGAACCCGTTACTCCAAAGCCGGTTACATTGGTTCCACTAGCCGCCGCTCCGCGCGTGGCAACGGCCCCCGTGGCCGAAGAGCAAGTCGTCGAGGAAGGTCCGGGGTTAACTCCGGAACAGGTCTCCGAAGTGCTAGTTGCGCGCTCCTCGCTCGCTGTCGGTGGCTGCCACGCCGTCGAGTACAGCGGTCGCTCCCCAGAGCCGGGTTTCGTGGTCGTCGATCTCGCGATCGAGCGCAGCGGACACGTGCGTAGCGCTCGAGTGAGTGAGTCTTCGTACCAACAAGGGACGCTGCCTCAATGCGTGGCCTCGGTCACGCGTGAGTTGAGCTTCCCTGCCGCTTCGGGCGAAACCGAGGTGTCTTGGCGCTTCGACTTCAAGGGGCGCTGAAGGTCGCGCGCCGCCTTCGGGGGAGATCGCTCTTGCCCCGTGGGGGAAATGCGAGATAAGGGACGGCATGCCCGCTCCCGAAATCCGCCCCAAGAACCCGCAATTCGCCTCTGGACCATGCGCCAAACGACCGGGCTGGTCCGTCGATGTGCTTCGTGACGCTCACCTGGGGCGCTCCCATCGCTCGCCCGAGGGGTTGGCGAAGTTGGCAGAGGTCATCGACCGAACGCGGTCCACCCTCGAGATCCCGGCGGACTACCGGATTGGCATCGTGCCGGCTTCGGACACGGGTGCCGTCGAGATGGCATTGTGGTCGCTGCTTGGCCCCAAGGGAATCGATGTTCTGGGCTGGGAAAGCTTCGGTCTCGGCTGGGTCAACGACGTCGTGAAACAGCTCAAGCTCAGCGACGTCCGCACCATGGTCGCGCCGTACGGCGAGTTACCCGACTTGAGCCAGGTCGACTTCGCGCGTGACGTGGTGTTCACTTGGAATGGCACGACGTCGGGGGTACGCGTGCCCAACGGCGATTGGATCGACGACGGCCGGGAAGGGCTCGCCATCTGCGACGCGACGTCTGCGGTGTACGCCATGGACCTGCCCTGGAACAAGCTCGACGTCGTTACGTGGTCGTGGCAGAAGGTGCTCGGCGGCGAGGCCGCTCACGGCATGTTGGTGTTGTCGCCGAAGGCGGTGCAGCGCCTCGAGTCGTACGTGCCGCCGTGGCCGATGCCGAAGATCTTCCGCATGACCTCGGGTGGCAAGTTGTCCGAGGGCATCTTCAAAGGCTCTACCATCAACACGCCGTCGATGTTGTGCGTCGAAGACGCGATCGACGCCTTGAAGTGGGTGGAGAGCATCGGTGGGCTGCGTGAGACTATGGCGCGTTCGGCGCGCAATCTGGAGGTCCTCGCCAAGTGGGTGGCTCGCACGCCGTGGGTCGAGTTCTTGGCGCGCAATCCCGACTACCGTTCGTGTACGTCCATTTGTTTGTCGATAGTCGACCCGTGGTTCGTCGGGCTGCCGGTCGAGGAGCGCACCAAGCAGTCAAAAGCCCTCGTCAAGTTGCTCAGCGACGCGGGCGTTGCTTACGACATCGGGTCCTACGTCGAGGCGCCGCCGGGGCTCAGGATTTGGGGCGGCGCGACCGTGGGCTCCGACGACTTGAACGCACTCACCCCTTGGCTCGATCATGCGTTCGAGCAAGTCAAAGCCAAGGCACAGCGCGCCTAACCCTCGGCGACGAGCCGATCGACTCGCATCACAGGGTCGAGCGTCCCATCTCCTTGAGACTCTCGCATGCGGCCTTGGTGTTCCCGCGGCAAGCGGCGACCAGCGCGGTTGCCGCTTGCTCTTCGTCCGCAGCCACTCCTTCACCGTTTCGTAGCATCTCACCGAGGTAATAGCAGCCCACGGCGCTGTCGCGGTCGCACGACTGCTGCAGCAGTTGGTGAGCGTGGGTTTGGTCTCGGCTCACGCCCAGCCCCGTCCGATACATTTGCCCGAGGCGAGCGCACCCCTCGGCAGATCCATCGGCGCACGCTTGGTCGTAGAGTGCCCGAGCCTTGCCGTAGTTGCGCGGCCCCCCGTTGCCGATCTCGTACGCGTACCCTAGCCTGGCGCAGCTGTCTTCGAGGCCACGCTCGCAGAGCTTCTGGTGTTCGTGGCGAGCCAACTTGTAGTTGAGCACCACGCCGTGACCGTACCACATCAAGTCTGCCTGTCGCACGCAGGCGCGCTCGTCACGGGCGTCGCAGGCTTTCTTGTATAGCGACTTGGCTCGTCGGTTCGACGCGAGGTCGCCCTTGCCGAACTCGAGATACTCACCGAGCAACGTGCAGGCACGTGGAGAGTCGTTGCTGCAGCTCTCTTCGAGCAGCTCGACGCCGCGTGAGACGTCGCGGTCGATGCCTTTACCGGTAACGTGCAAGTAGCCGAGGTAGCCGCAAGCATTGGGGTTACCGGCGTCGCAACCCTTCTGCACGAGTTTGGCACCATGGGCGACGTTGCGATCGGTCCCCAAGCCGTTGATGCGACGATACCCGAACTCGTAACAAGCGAGATCGGCACCGTGCTCACACGCGGTTTGATAGATCTCGGCCATCCGACTGTCCGAGGGCGTGGTGTCGAACGTGCCTTTTTCGTAGTGTTGGCCCAGCTCGTAGCACACCTCGGGCATGTCGTTGCGACAATGCTCGACCAGGACTTGCTCCGCGCCGCGCGCGTCTTTTGCTACACCATCGCCTTCGAGCTTCATCAGTGCATACTGACTACACGCGGCGGCCTGACCGACGTCGCAGGCCTTCTTGAACAGGGAGGCAGCTTGTGGCACGTCGACCTCGACTTCGCGGCCCACGCGGTAGAAGACGGCCAACGTCCCACACGCGTTGGGGTCATCCATGCGACAACCTTTGTCGAAGAACGCGAGCGCCTGCTTGTCCGATTGCTCCAAGAACTCACCGTTCATGTGCAGGTGACCGAGCCGGTAACACGCTGCACCAACCTTCTTTTCGCAGCCCTCACGCAGATACCCTAGCCCGCGTTCGACCTCCTGAGGAGCGTGTTGCCCATAGATGAAGTTTTCCGCGACCTCGTAGCACGACTCGATGATGCCGTCGTTGCACGCCGTTCGCAGCATTTCTGCGGCGCGCTGAGCGTTACGTTCGATGCCCGCGCCGTACTTCAACATCACACCCAGTGACGCGCAGCTTTGCGCGTGATGGCCGTAGCAGGCCTTTCTCAGCCTTGCAGCGTGAGCCGGGGCGTCGTCCGGGGATACCTTCTTGGTTGCCAGGCGTTCGCCCAACACCTCGCACGTCTTCTGATCTTCGAGCGCGCACCCCAGCTCGAGCAGCTCTTCTCCCTTTGCCTCGTCGAGTTGCCGTCCCGTTCCCTCGAGGTAGGACATCCCGATGGGGTAACATGCGTCCGGCTCGGTCTGTTTGTGACACAGCGCTTCGCAGCTTGCGAGATCTCCGTCACGACACAGGTCAGCCGGAGTTTTTGGCGCTGCGGCCGGTCCACCGCAGGCCGACGCTACGAGCGTGAGACAATAGAGGACGTGATGAGAGAGAACAAAGCGGCCTCGCATTGTAAACTTTGTACCACGCTGGAACTGGCCACGCTCGCCACCGCTCGACGAGCAACCCAATTCAGTGGGTGACCCAACCACATCTCCAAGGAGGATGTTTCAAGTCAGAGCGATCCGGACAGTACCCAAGGTCCACACCCGATACGTCGTTTCAACCAGGCAGTCCGAACCACCGCGCGAACCTGGTCGGCCCCGGCCAAAGTGGAACCGTCCGTCAGGTGAACGTGCATCAAGTTTCCCGGTAGTCGTCGAGGGAGATGTCGTACCTCTTGAGCCATCGGTGCACTTGCATGCGCGCTTTCCCTAGGTCGCGACCCACGGCGGCCACGTTGCCACCGTGCTGCTGGAGCAGTGCTCGGAGCTGGGACTCACTGGGCGCGCTGCGGTCACCATCGCCATCCTGAGTTGCGGACCAAACAGGGGTCCCGTAGTCGGCCATGTCTTCGATGACGGGCTCGGGCAAGTGTTCGACGTCCAGCACGGGCCCCCGCGCCAGCGCCAAGCAACGTTTGGCGCAGGCTTCCAGTTCGCGCACGTTGTACGGCCAATCGTAGTGCAAGAGCGCGGTCATGAAGCGGAAGGAGGGCGTCAGTGAGACATGGCCGTGGCGCGCCAAGAACGACTTGAACAGCAGGTAGACGTCCTCTTTGCGATCACGCAGGGGTGGGAGGTGCAGTTGATATTCGTTCAACCGCGCAAACAAGTCCGGACGGAAGTGGTTCTCGACCTGCATGCGTCGCAGGTCTCGGTGGGTTGCGCACAACACGCGAACGTCTACCGACTCGGCTTGCGTCGCGCCCACGGGGAACACCTCCTTGGACTGCAGGACGCGCAGTAGTTTGGCCTGTGCCGTGAGCGGCATGTCGCCGATCTCGTCGAGCAGCAACGTGCCGCGATGGGCGGTGCGAATCAAACCCGGCTTATCCCTATCTGCCCCAGAAAACGCGCCCTTCTTGTAGCCGAACAGCTCGCTCTCGAGCAGATTTGCCGGGATGGCCGCGCAGTTGATGGCTTGAAACGGACCGTTGCGCCCGCTGTGATCGTGGAGCTGGCGAGCGACGACCTCTTTGCCGGTCCCGCTCTCGCCGAGCAGCATCACGCTCAGTTCACTCTTTGCAACTCGCAGGACCTCGGCCGCCAACCTGTCGATCTGATAGCCACCCACGAGTGAAGGCAACACCGGGGAAAGGCGGGTTCCGCCAGCCGTGAGCGATCCGTCGATGCGATAATTCCCATACTGCTCTACGCCGGCTTCCACGAACTTGAAGATGGCGTCGCCGAAGCGCACCTCTTGGCCGGTCTCGAGACGCGCCTCTTTGACGAGCCTGCCATCGACCAAGGTGCCGTTCGTGCTGTTTAGATCACGTACCGTCACGCCGCCGCGTTCGACGACCAGCTCGGCGTGAACCCGTGACACGGCGTTTACGGGCACGACGAAGTCCGCGGGCGCTTCGCGCCCCACCACCGCCCGCGCGGTTGCCAGGGGCCAGACCGTCGGCAGGGTCGCGAAACTCTCGGCGTACAGCAAGACGAGCCCGCCCGGACCAAGTTCCGCCGGTGAAGGTCCCGCGGAGGGGAACTGCTGCATTGCACCCGTCGACTTGGAGGTCATGCTCAGCAGGGTAGCGGATCTGTTTGCCGAACCATCCAAAATTTGGAAGAGCCTCCCGGACCTTCGTGGATTGGCGTTGCTGGTCCGTTCGCGGCTCGCTACCTTTGCGCCATGGTGAGTGACCTGTCGTGTGCGGTCGTGCAGCTCCAGAGCGGCGATGACTTGGGTGCCAACTTGCAGGCCGTGCGTAGCAGCGTTGCGGCCGTCGCGGCCAAAGGCGCCAAGCTAGTCGTTTTACCGGAGAACTTCGCGTTTTTCGGCCCGGAAGAAGCCCGCGCTGCCGTGGCTGAAGACCTGAGTGCGAGCGCTGGACCGATTCAAAGTTGTCTGGTCGAGTTGTGCAGACAACACCGCGTGTACATCGTCGGCGGTGGTATGCCCGAACGCAGCACCGAGGCATCGCGCCCGTTCAACACGTGTGTCGTGTGGAACCCAGCGGGCCAAGTGATCGCTCGCTACCAGAAGATTCACCTCTTCGACGTCACGTTGCCGTCGGGCGACAAGATGCACGAAAGCCGTTCCACGACGCCGGGACAAACCGCGGTCGTAGTCGACGTCGAAGGGTTCAAGGTTGGGCTCTCGGTCTGCTACGACTTGCGCTTCCCGATGTTGTTCGCCGAGCTGCGAGCTCGCGGCGCCGACGTCCTGGTCGTGCCAGCGGCGTTCACCCAACAGACTGGGATCGACCATTGGCGCCCGCTGTTGCAAGCGCGCGCCATCGAGAATCAATGTTGGCTCCTCGCCGCTGCTCAGTGGGGAGTGCATCCCGGCGCCAGGACGACCTTCGGACACAGCATGGTGATCGATCCGTGGGGTACCGTCGTCGCCGAGAGCCCGAACCGCGTCGGGTTTGCGCTCGCCCGTGCGGACCACGAATCGATTCGCAACGTCCGCGCGCGCATCCCGTGTTTCGAGCACCGACGTACCCCTTGGCTCGCCTGAGCGGGAATGCGGCGATGCCCGACGCGTCGAATGGCGTCGAGTGCAGCGAGGTTCAGAGCGCCCAGCGCGTCACCGCGCCGCTCGCTAGCGACGTGCCATCCACGACGACGTAGAGCATGTCTTCGGAGACCGTGAGCTCGATGCTCGAGCCGCGTTCCCCCACCACGCGCCCCACCTCTGCCAGCCAAGTGGCGTCGAAGGAGTAAACCTCGAGCGCCTCTTTTCGATGGATGTTGCTCGCGCGCAGCTCGTTCACTTGTCGCTCGGCATCGTGATGAGTGAACAAGACGACGGTAGCGCCGCTTTTGCTTGCCTTGTGGAGCCGTTCTGCGCTCGGGTTGCCGATCTCACACCACAGCAGCAACCGGCCATCGAGAGACGTGCGGGAGATCGCCGGTTCTTCGGGCGTACTGATGCCACCTTTCGAGAACGCCAACACGGAGTCGGGGTCGTCGCGGGTCAGCAAGCAGTAAGCCAGTAGCCGTGTCAGCAAGAACGCGGAAGTCTCCGAGGGCTGTTGGGAGACGCGCAGGTCGAGGGTGTCGTACACTCCGGCGTCGACGTTCGAGAGCTGTACCGCGAAGCGTTTGGTGGAAGCTTGAAGGGCCACGCGCCCACCGTAGTGGAGACTGCGGCTGCTTTACAGGTGCCGTTTGGCGATTTCGGTCCAGGTGCCGCTCGGTTCGAGCTCGATGTAGCTGCGCCAGAAGGGACGCGCCTTCGCCGGTTGACCGGCGTGCTCGTAAGCCATCGCCAGGTTGAAGTGGGCATCGGCAAAATTGGGATCCACTTCGATGGCGCCGTGGAAGAGGGGAATGGCTTCGTCCGCCTGTCCGCGCTCGAGCATCATGTAGCCGAGGTTGTACTGCGCCTCCGGCTGTCGGCGATCGAGTTCGAGCGCCTGGCGGTACAACGCTTCTGCAGCCTCGGTATTCTGCCTCCGAAACGCGATGTTACCCAGGTTCGTGTAGGCGATGGTCAGCCACGGGTCGAGCTCGATCGCTCGACGGTAGAGACCTTCGGCGTCGTTCATCGTGGCGGGATCCTCATCGAGTTCGCTCGCCTTGAGGTAGAGTTCGTAGGCGGTGCGAGAGCGCTCCCGACCCGCGGTGGGACGCAACACGCGCACGACGTCGTCGCGCAGCGACTTGACGTCGAAGTCGAGCACCATTTGCCCGCTGAGCGGCTCGAAGTTGCCGTCTGCGGTCCGCACCACGATGCTGCGGCCATCGGAAACGATGCGCAGCTCGGCGAGCGGGCGAGTGACCCGTGGCAGCGCTTTCTTGAGGGCCAACATGGCGCGGTTGACGTCGCGCAACCGCACGTTCTTGGTGAGTAGGCTCTGAGCCGCACGCAATTGGATGAGATCGGCGAACGTATAGGCACGGCGGCCACGGCGGCGCCCGGTGGGACATACGACGCCCGAACGATCCAACGTTCGTAGCCGGCCCGGGCTGACCTTGAGCAGGCGCGCGATCTCGCCCTGACTGAACAAGTCGCTCAGCGGCTCCTTGGGAGCTGCGTTGGCCAGCGTGGGCATGAGGTCCGAACGGGCCTCCTCGGCACCGCTCGGCCCGCGTCGGGAGGAGCGGCCGTCGGGAAGGCGTCCGCCGCCAGGTCCAAACACGACGTGGATGACCTTGTTGGCCTTGGAGGTCGTAGACTTGGTGTCCCGCTTGGCGCTCGATCGACTCTTGCCGGTGCTTTTTCGTTGAGCCATGTATCTCCCGCTATAGAACGACGTGCGAGGGGTGGGCGGACGGAGAGCCCCAGGACGGGGCGCGGAGGGGGCGCCAGAGGCCTACCGTCGCCGAGTAAATCGCGAGTTGACGAAGATCGTGAAGGTTCAGGGGAGGGAAGCCGTTGCGCTGGGACCGAGCCTCGGGTGCCGACCCAACCTTTGCACCAGCGCTCCGACGAACCCCGAAAGTGGAGCGCGCGAGCGTAACTCCGTCCGAGAGGACCGCCAACATTATCTGAGACGTTTCCCGCGCTTCACGAACAGCGGTGTCGAAGCCAACCCAACAACATGTGTCTTCGCTGTGGGTAACCTCTGTGGAATGCGGACAGACTGTGCTCGACTTGTGGACAACCTGAGTGAGGTCGTTCCGAGTCGGCGCGCCCGCCACACCCGACCGCGCCGCGACGGGAGGAGAGCTCGGAGCCTCGGCTGTCATGGCTCCAGTGTAGCGCGGCCAGCCCGGACACACGAAGAATTTGCCCCCTTCGCCGGGACACTGGAACAGTGCGTCGTATGGAACGTTCAACCAAAGAACGGCGCCGTCGCCACAAGTTCGTGACGCGCAACTCGGAATACCACTTCAAAGACAAGCGATGCGTGGCCGTTCGCGACCTCACGAACGGCAGCTGGCAGTTGGCGCACGACGCCCTTGCCAAGCCCTTCAGCGGTACGATCCGCTTCGCCGCAGACGGCCGTGCGTATCCGAGCCTGGAACCACCGCGCGTCGGCGATGCGCTGTTCTTTGGTGACGATGGCGGCCCGGAATTGATCACGAGCGTCATCCACTCCATCGATCGCCCCACCAAGGAAGAGGTGCGCTCTTACCCGTTTTGAGCGAACCTCCGTTCGATGACTTGGAAGGGGCCCGACCGTGTTCTACATCGTAATTAGCGAAAAAGGCGGCACGGAGCGGCGTGAGGCTTTCGACAAGACGCTGCTCACCGTTGGCCGTGTGCAGGACAACGACTTGACGTTAGCCAAGGGCAACGTCAGCAAGCGCCATTGTCGGATCGAATTTGCCGACGGACGCTTCGTCGTCACCGACGAAGACAGCACCAACGGGACCTACGTCAACCGACGTCGGATTGCCGCGCCTACCATCGTTCGCGAAGGGGACCGCATCTACGTCGGCGACTTCGTGCTTCGCATCGAGGTCACTCCGGCGTCCGAAAACACCGACCAGTTGAGCGAGCCGGCGGCGCCGGTTCCGCCGGTGCCCCAGATGATGGTGCAGTTCGGCGACCGCGACGACATCGACCTGGCGCGAACTACCGCTCCTGCCGACTCGATGCGTCCGCCGATGATGCCGCCCAACAAGGCCGGCAGACGCGCGGAGATGACCAGTGCTTTTCCAGTCGTGACTGGAGATCTGATGCCGGTTCCGAGCAGCGCCGGCGGCGGCGCAGAACGGGCCGCCGCGCGTACTTTGATCGAGGAAGTGTGGCGACGGCTGGAACCCCGCGCGCTGGAGCGAACGCTCGATTCCGAAGCCAGTGATCGCGTGGTGCGGATCCTCGCCGAGCAGGTGCTCCAGCTCTCGTCGTTGGGACATTCGTTGTCTCAGGCGAGCAGCGACCAAGCGCTCGCCTTGGCTCGCAACGAACTGCTTGGCCTCGGTCCGCTGGAACAGTTGCTCGATGATCCTCGAGTCAGCGAGATCCTCGTCTCGGGCGCCAAGCGGCTCCAGGTTACCCGCGACGGAACGCAGTATGGCGTTGCGCCGTTCTGCCACCCGGAGTCCGTCGAGTGGGCCCTGGCCAGGTTGTGTCGTCAGGTCAACGCAGAGCTCTCCGACCACGAGCTCATGGTCCGGCGTTGGTTGCGGCACAGCGGCTTGCGGCTGGAGGCAGCGCGCGGCCACATGAGTGGTGGTGGTGCGTTGGTTCGTCTCAGTCGCCCCGAAGTGGCCCTCGTCGAGTTCGACGACCTCGTTCACGTCGGAACGCTATCGCGCACCATGGCGACGTTCTTGCGCTATTGCGTGACAGCGCGACTCAACATTCTCGTCGTTGGACGTCCGCACTCTGGCTATCAAGAGCTTCTTGGCGCGTTGGCCAGCCTCTCGCTGCCGCCGCTCGCCTGGATCCAGTGGTCCCAAGAGAGCCAGCGCCCTCCCACCTCGCTCGACTGCCACCGCGTTCAGCTGTCCCAAGACGTCGACGTGTTGGACTCGTTGCGGTTGCTCCTGCACATGGGCCAGCGCGTGGTCGCTCCGACACCGCCGAAGGCCGGGCTGCGCGGACTCGTCGATACGGTCGCCAACGGGCTAGACGGGCTCATCGTGGCTCAAGAGGGCTCGACCATCGAAGCTACGCTGCTGCACTGGAGTCAGCTGCTGGCGACCGCCGACGTCGCGCCGTCGGAAGTGCACAAGCTGCTAGCTCGCAGCTTCGATCTCGCCGTAGAGGTGTCGAGGCTGGGGGATGGCCGCAGCCGTGTGATGCGCATTGCCGAGTTTAGGCCCAAAGAGCCGTGCACTCGCGACGTGTTCGACTTCGTCGTCGAGCGCACCGCGAGCGGCGGCTCGATCGAGGGCCACTTCCGTGCCACGGGTGAACCACCGGCGCTGCTCGGCGCGTTGCGCGCGCGCGGGACAGTTATAGACGAGTCGCTGTTCCTGCGACCTCCGAGCGAGTAACGCACAAAACCAAGAGGGCGCGGATATCGACCGCGCCCTCGGCGAGTACCCGTCAAGCACGCCTCAAGGCTGAGCTTCGAGTGCCTTGGCGACCTGGCGACCGATCTTACGGCGCTTGAGCGCGCTGAATTTGTCGATCATCAACACGCCGTTGAGGTGGTCGTTTTCGTGCTGAATCGCCACCGCGAGCAAGCCATCCGCTTCCAACTCGAACGGTTCACCATGCTCGTTGAGTGCCTTGACCTGGACGCGTTCGGCGCGTTTGATCTCTTCGCTCACGCCGGGGAACGACAGGCAGCCCTCTTGCCAAGACTGGACGCCTTCGACCTTCGTGATCTCGGGATTGATGAACACTTTGAGATCGCTCGGAGCATCCTCTTCGGCGATGTCGATGATGAAGATCCGCAGCAGCACCCCGATTTGATTCGCGGCGAGCCCCACGCCGGGCGCGTCGTACATGGTCTCGGCCATGTCGGCGATCAGCGTGCGGATGCCGTCGTCAACGACCTCGACGGGTTTCGCGGGCTCGCGCAGACGAGGGTCGGGGTAGTTCAGGATCGGTCGAATCGCCATGCCCCGCTATTTAACACCGCGATCGGGCTTCGGCAATTGGTGCAAAGCCCCGTGTGCTGCAACTGCAGTAGCGGTGTTCCACCCGCCGGGGACCGTCGCCGCCTGCTCCGCGCCTGCCGCGGGCGCACCGTGATTCTGACGTCAGTCGTCGGCTGCTTGTTTCTTCTTGGGATACACGACGGGGCCGTGGACGTAGGCATCCGTGCCACACAACTCCCACGTCGGGTTGGCGATGCGGGGGGCATCCGAGGGCCCATCTGGACCCGCCCAGTCGACGGCCGCGGGACGACCTCGTGGCCCCAGCAACACCGGCGCCACGAAGAAATGCAGCTCATTTGGCAGGCGGGCAGCAAACAACGAACCGACCAGCTCGGCGCCGCCCTCACACAACACGCTCACCACTTCGCGAGCCGCGAGGGCCTTGAGCGCCGCGCTCATGTCGCACCGACCTTGTGGCGTGCTTGCCACACGGATTACGGCCAAGCCGCGCTCGACGAGCGACGCTTCGACGGCCTCCGAGGCGCCGTGAGTGGTCAGAACGCAGGTGGGAGTTTCCCGCGCCGTGGTCACCAAGTAGCTGTCCAAAGGTAAGCGCAGCTTGCTGTCGACGACGCACCGGATCGGTGACCGTCCTTGGACGTCGCGGACCGTCAGGCGCGGGTCATCGGTCAACACGGTGTTGATCCCGACCAGCACCGCGTCGTGTTTGGAGCGCAGCTGGTGCGTACGACTGCGCGCCTTTTCGCCGGTGATCCACTTCGAGGTACCACTACGCGACACCGTTCGGCCGTCCAACGAGATGCCGAGCTTGACTGCCAGGTACGCCGAACCTGTCGTAATGTAGTGTTTCCAAGGGGCAATCAGCCGCTCGCAGGCTTCGGCCTCGACCCCGAAGGTGACCTCGATGCCGGCCTCTTGCAGTCGTTCGATGCCGCCACCAGTGACGTTGGGGTTCGGATCTCGAACGCCGATGACCACGCGCCGAACGCCGGCATCGATGATCGCCTCGACGCACGGCGGGGTATTGCCGTAGTGGTTGCAGGGTTCGATGGTGACGTAAAGTGTCCCACCGCGTGCCTTCTCGCCGGCTTGGCGCAACGCCACCACTTCGGCGTGGTCGGTACCCGCTTCACTCAGGTAACCTTCCCCCTCGATTTCCCCGTTGGTGACGACTAGCGCGCCGACGTGAGGATTGGGGGAGGGATCACCCTGCCTGCCGATCTCTAACGCCCGACCCATCCAATCGGAGTCCGTTGCCTGCATCGACCTTCTCCTAGTCGTTGGTGCGCGCGCGGACAAGCGCGCTCATCTCTGCGATGAACTCGTCGATATCCCTGAAGGACTTGTAGACGCTGGCGAAACGCACATATGCCACATCGTCTAGCTTTTTCAGGCGCAGCATCACGCGTTCCCCGAGGGCGCGCGAGGAAACCTCCCGCAGACCTTCCTCTGCCAGCTCGCGCTCTACGCTCTCCACCTGGGCGTCGAGCTCCTCGTCGGAAATCGGCCGCTTGTTGCAGGCGACGCGGAGGCTCTGGAGCAACTTCTGGCGGTCGAACGCTTCTCGTCGCCCGTCGCGTTTGGTAACCGCGGGCAACGAGTATTCGAGTCGCTCGTAGGTGGTGAACCGCCGCTTGCAGAGGTCGCATTCCCTGCGCCGCCACGTGACTTGTCCGCCGCCCGCGATGCGGGAGTCGACTACACGACTATCGACGGCTTTGCAGGCTGGGCATTGCATAGGTCCACCCCGCGTTGGGCGAAGTCTTCAGCCCAACGCGATCCTTTGGTTGCGATTCAGGAGTTGCGGTGCTTCTGAATGTAGTCGATCGCATCCTGAACGCGCCGAATCTGCTCGGTGTCCTCGTCCGGGATGTCGATCTCAAAGGCCTCTTCGAACGCCAACACGAGCTCTACGAGCCCGAGGGAGTCCGCCCCAAGGTCATCGATGAAAGAAGACTCGAGCTTGATGTCGTCCTCTTCAACGTCCAGTTGTTCTTTGATGATTTGCTTGACCTTGGCTGTGATGTCGTCCGCCATTCGTGCCTCCAATTAACGCGTGCTGCGTTGAAGTTTATGGGATTAAGGTATTAGGGGGAGCGGGAGCTACATGTACATCCCGCCGTTGACTCGCATCGTGTGACCGGTGATGTACCCCGCTTCGTCGGAAGCGAGGAACACGACGGCCGCGGCCACTTCTTGCGCCGTACCTGGTCGAGCCAGGGGCACGCCGACCAACATTGCCTTCTGCTGCTCTTCGTTGAGCGCGTGGGTCATGTCCGTCTCGATGAATCCTGGCGTCACCGCGTTCACGGTGATGGCGCGGCTTGCGTATTCGCGAGCCAGCGTTTTTGCAACTCCCAAAAGCGCGCCCTTCGAAGCCGCGTAGGCAGCTTGTCCGGCATTGCCGCTCTCGCCGACGACGCTGGAGATGAAGATGATGCGACCAGCCTTGGTACGGACCATCGGCTTGATGGCGGCTTTGGCGCAAGCCAGTGCGCCTTTTACGTTAACGGCCAAGGTGCGATCGAGATCGGCCTCCTTGAGCCGGATCAACAAGCCGTCGATCGAGATGCCCGCGTTGGCCACCATGATGTCGAGGCGACCGAGCCGCTTCGCCGTCTCTGCGATGGCTTGTTCGGTCGCCTCCATGTCGGCGACGTCGAACTTGATGGCTTCGGCCTGTCCACCTTTGCTTTCGATGGCTGCTACCGTTTCTGCCGCCGCCGCTTCGCCGCCGACGTAGCTGATCACTACGCGCGCGCCGCGTTCTGCGAGGGCCAAAGCGCACGCACGTCCGATGCCGCGCGAGCCACCAGTCACGAACGCCACTTTGCCGGTCAGGTCGAACATTGCTGAGCTCATGGGGAGAGGGGGAGTCCTAGGAAACCCGGAACCTTATCGATCGCGTCTGGGCCGTCAACGCTCAGGAACTGAATCGACGGCACCGTCTTTTTGGCGAGGCCAGCCAAAACGTTGCCGGGGCCGATCTCGAGAGCATGGGTCACGCTGTTTTCGGCCAACACGTGCAACGACTGCTCCCAGCGGACTGCGCCGTCGACCTGCGCCACCAGCCGATTTCGGACCTGACTGGAGTCAGCGTAAGGCGTGGCGTCGACGTTCGCGATGACTGGAATCGACAGCGAGCCGATCGGCACCTTGGCGAGCGCCTCGCTGAGCTCTGCGGCGGCGGGCCGCATCAAAGCGCAGTGGAAAGGCGCGCTCACTTTCAGTGGGATGGCCTTTACCTTTCGCTCTTTGGCGAGCTTCTGGGCGCGCTCGACGGCAGTCGCGTGGCCGGCGATGACGATCTGCCCAGGGCAATTGTAGTTGGCCGGGGATAGGACGTCGCCTTCTCGCGCCGCGGCGCACAACTCGTCCACGGCCGCGGCATCACAGCCGATGACGGCAAGCATCCCGCCCTGACCTTCCGGAACCGCACGCTGCATGGCACTGCCGCGCAGGCGAACGACGGCTACTGCGTCGGCGAACCCGATGGCCCCCGAGGCCACGAGGGCACTGTATTCCCCCAAGGAATGCCCAGCCGTGAAGCTGGGAGCGGGGAGCGCGGGATACTTCTCGCGCAGTGCGGCCAGGAGCGCGCAGCTCGTAGTCACGATGGCGGGCTGAGTGTTGGCAGTCAACGCCAGGTCGGCGTCTGGACCGTTGAAGCACAACTGGGAGAGCGAAAATCCCAGTCGTTCGTCTGCGGCACGGAAAACGTCACGTGCAGCCGCAGACACTTCCACGGCATGGGCGCCCATGCCGACTTTTTGGGAACCCTGTCCGGGAAAAAGCCAGGCGATCTTCATGTCAGCCGCTTTGCTCGGAGCCAACGTCCGTGCCGGTCGCTGGCTCCTGGCTCACTTACTTGGTGGCCTCTTGCTCGCTACGAGCGAACACGGCCTTGCCCTTGTATTGACCACACTCGGGGCACACGCGGTGAGGCAGCGTCGGAGCCGAGCAGTTGGGGCAAGGAATGAGGTTCGGCGGGGTCACGCGGTCGTGGTTTGCACGACGCATGTCACGACGGCTGCTGGTGGTTCGGCGCTTGGGTGTGGCCACAACAAAACTCCTTACTATCTACTTGCGATTCTCGGGGCGATGGCCTGGCGCGCTACTGCGAGCCCTTCTTGGCCTTGGCCGCGAGTTGATTGGCGATGTCCAACAGAGGAGCGAGGCGTGGGTCCAGCTTGTGCTCTTCGGTTGGACTTGGTGCAGGTTGGTCCCGCGAATCGTCGGCAACATCGGCCGGGATTTCGGGAGCGGGAGCGATAGCGGCAGATGCGGCCGAACGCAAGTCTGAACGCAACGGCACCATGGGGAATTCGAGCAGCAGCTGTTCCCTGACGAAGTCGTCGAGCACGATGTTCTCGCCGCTGAAGGTGTCGGCAGACACGTCCTCGTCGGTCAACTCCGCGTCCTCTTCCTTCTTTTGGGCTCGGGTACGGTGGCGTTCACTACGGCTCTGGCGGTTCGGGTCGACCGGCGCCGCCGACTTTCGAAGCCATAAGGTGAGCTGAGGGCGGAGAGTATAGAGTGCGGGTTCGAGGGTCCGTGCGCACGGGAAGACGACGTCGGCTTCGATCTGACCCATCACCACGTAGTCGCGGCCGGTCTTGGAAACGGAAACGGTCAGTCGGCCCGGACGGTCTCCGGGAGCGGCCTCGGTGTTGGTCAAGGCCGTGGCCAGCCATTCTTTGGTCAGGGACCACTCGCGTCGGACGGGCCCCCGATCGACTTCGAGGACAGGGATGAGCAATTCTGCGGACAAGGTAAGCCGCCATAGCCCGAGTTCCTGCCAGAAGCAATCCCGAGCCAGATTGTCGAGTGCGGAGGTTTGTTCTCCGATTGAACGAAAACCCGACTAAAACACCCGCGCTTTCATGGCGTCAGCGACAACGGAATCACGTGCGGGGTGGAGAGAGTGGGCGGCGCGGAGCGCAGCCTGGACGCGGCAAGGTCGACGCAAGTCGTGGCTCGGTGCGCTCTTGGTTTACGCCGTGGTGGCCGCCGTGTACTTCGCGTTGGCGCCGCGCAACGTGCTCGTCGATCACACTCCGTACAATCACTTCTCCCATTTGGCGCGGGCTTGGCTGGACGGGCGCTTGGACCTCGCGGACGGGCCACCTCCGTACGCCCAAAACAACGATTTTGCGCACTACCGAGACCGGTGGTTCGTGGCGTTTCCGCCGTTTCCCGCAGTCATTTTGCTGCCGTTCGTCGCCTTGGCGGGCGAGCCCGAACTCGTGCGCGACGGCCAAGTGTTCCTTTGGTTGGCGGCTTTGACGCCGAGTACTTTGTTCCTGGTCTTGGAGCGGCTGCGCCACCTGGGTTACAGCACGTGCCGCACCGGGACCAACCTGGTTTTGGCGGGCGGGTTCGCGTTCGGCAGCGTTTTCTTCTTCACGGCGCTGCAAGGGACGGTCTGGTTCGCCGCTCACGTGGTCGGGGCCACCCTCGCAGCCGCATACCTTTGGTTTGCGCTGGACGCGCGGCACCCGATCCTGGCCGGCTTGGCGATCGGTTTCGGCTTGTGCACCCGGCCTCCGCTGGCTTTCGCTGCGGCGCTGTTCGCGTTCGAGTCGTTGCGGGTTTACGGCGGTACCGTGGACCACGGCTCGGGGTGGTTGGACAAGCTTCGCAGGTGGGCGCGGACCACTCGGTGGCGTGACCTCGTACGCGTCAATGTCTTGTTTGCCGTGCCAGTCGTCTCGTGTCTACTGTTTACTTACTGGCACAACTACGCTCGGTTCGGCGACCCTTTTGAGACCGGCTATCAGTACCTCACGGTGGCGTGGCAGGCGCGCATGAAGAAGTGGGGGCTGTTCCATTTCCACTACTTGCCCCGCAATCTGGCGGTAGTCGCGACGATGTTGCCGTGGGTGGGTGAGGGCAGCGCCCCGTTCAAGGTGAACGTGCATGGGCTCGCGTTGTGGTTCACCACTCCCGCGTACCTCTGGTTGTTGTGGCCGCGCCTCAAGACGGCGTTGCACCCAGCGTTGTGGGTTACCGTTGGTTTGGTAGCGATTCCCACGTTGTTTTACCAGAACACCGGGTGGGCGCAGTTCGGCTATCGTTTTTCGAACGACTACGCGGTGTTCCTGTTCGCGCTGTTGGCGCTGGGCATGCGTCGCTTTGGGCCCGGGCTGGCCGCTGCTTTCCTCTGGGCGGTGTTGGTCAATGCGTTCGGTGCAGCGACGTTCGGGCGTCCCGCGTTTCACGAGTTCTATCACTGGGACGGATCGCAGAAGCAGTTCTACCAACCGGACTGAGCGGGCAGGACCGGCGCCGCACGACGTTGCGCGGTGCCGGTCCTCACCAGGTTCAGCTGCCGCGCGAGATCTTCACGCTCTTGATCTTCGTGGGCGTGACCGATTGCTCGCCCTGAACCGGCACGCTTGCCAGCTTCTCGATGACCGCGTCGGGCCCGCACTTGCCGAAGATCGCGTAGCCGCCGTCCAGATGTGGCGCGCGGCCGTCCATCAGGAAGAATTGAGAACCTGCCGAGTCGGGGTCGGGACGGCGCGCCATGGACAGAATGCCACGTTCGTGTTTGGCACCCGGGATGATCTCGTTCTTGATCATGTAGCCCGGACCTCCCGTACCGTTACCGTCGGGATCTCCGCCCTGAATCATGAAGCCCTTCACGACGCGGTGAAACACTGTTCCGTCATACAGCGGGGATTTAACCCACTCCCCACCCTTCTTCCAAGGGCGGACGCCGCGCGCCAATCCAACGAAGTTGGCGACCGTGATTGGCGCCTCTTTTTCGTAGAGGTCGCAAGTGAGCGTGCCGAGTTCGGTCTCGATCGTCGCCTTCAGTGGTCCCGACCCTGTGAGCCCAGCGGTCGCGTCCGCCATGCTGAACTGACCTCCGGTGGGGTCGTCGGATGGGCTCAACTTGGGCGCAGGTTTGGGCGGTTTGGGGGCAGGAGCCGGCGTCGCGGGAGCGGTAGTGGCCACGGCTGGTTTGGGTGCGGGGGCCGGCGGCTCGGGTGCAGCCTTGCGTTGACAGGCGGCGGCTAATGCCGCGCCCAGGGCGACACACACCAGCGAGCGGTAAGTTTTTGGCGCAAGCGGTGAAATGAACGACGAGGAGTGGGCCATTGAAATTTTGAACATAGGGCGTGCCATCGTTTTCCATCGGATCCCGCCGAGTCAAGTTGGTTCGCGAATGCGCTACTCGTTTCGACGCCGTGGACAAGAAGGCCTGGCATCGGGCCTCAGGTTCGTTATTCTGGGTTCGTGCAACTCCCTGCCGAACGCCCATTGACCCGTTGGGCGCCGCGCCTCGCCTCGGCCGTGATGATCAATTTGGCCGTGGTCGCCGCAGGCTGCTCCGACGCGGCGTCGTTTGGCAGCCGTCGCGTGCAACCCGGGGAGGAATCATCGCTCGACCTTTGGCCTTCGAGTGAGTCCGAGAGCAGCGAAGAGACGGGCGGGACGGACTCCACGGTCACGACGGTTAGCCCTCCACCCGCGACGACCATCAACGAAGTCGGCGATCCCTTCGAAGAGGAGCAGTGTCCCGATGCCATCCAGCGCATCGAGAGTACGGAGTGTGATCCGCTCGGGGGGCAAGATCAGTGTGCTCCGGACGAGGGATGTTACCCCTACGTGCAGTACCCGAACTCGCGTTGTGAACCCGAGACGTTCGGAACGCGCTGTGACGTGGCCGGCCCGGGGCTGCAAGGGCAACCTTGTACGGGTCAACGTTGCGCGCACGGCTTCTTGTGCGTGGTGACGGGCCGTGGCACCGAGTGCGCAGAGCTGTGTCGAATGCCTGGCCCCAACACGTGCCCCGACGGATTCATCTGCGGTAGCCTGGACATCGACGGGTTTGGGGTGTGTATCTGAACACTGTCCTGGACACTGTCGAGCCGAGAGCTGCTTTGTCTCGCGCCATTCCCCTCGAGAACGGCAAGTCGAATGCAGTCGAAGTGAACGGCAACGGGGGGAGAGCGTTCGCCCGGACCCGTTGGTTGCTCATGGTGAGTTGCCTGTGGTCGGCGGCTTGCGGCGCCAAAGACATTGGCGTCGCGTTCACTCAAGGCCGGCAACTCGAGGCAGACGACGCGGGGCTGGCAATTGGTGAGTGTCGCGGCGACGAAGATTGTCCCTTCGAAGACCGCTGCAGCCCGCGTGCGTGCGTCGACCGGCGTTGTGTCGACTTGGACGCGGTGAATTGCGACGACGGAGATCCGTGCACCACGGACGTCTGCAACCCTCGAGACGGCGAGTGTTCGTCCGAACCCGTAACTCCCGACGCGGATGGCGATGGCCACCGCCAGCCGTTGCCAGGCTTCGTTCCGGGCAGTGCAAACGCGTGTGGTGACGACTGCGACGACCAAGCGCCGTCGGCGTTACCAGGTGGCGTCGAGTCGTGCGACGGAGTCGACAACGACTGCAATGGCGTCACCGACGACGGCTACGTCTTCTCCAGGACAGGGCGACCGGCGCTGGTCGTCGCTGAAGGCAAAAAGGGCGCGGAGTCGAGTGGCTTGGTGCATACCGGCGAGCAGTACGTCGCTTTGGTCACCGTTCACGACGAACACTACCAGGCACGGCTCGTGGGGCTCGGCGACCTGCAAACCTTCTCGTTCACGAGCGACGTGGTGCTGGGGAACAACGACACGTTCGGTGGCGGTCTCACGTGGTCGGGGCAAGTGCTGGCTCTGGCGTGGGAAGATCGCCGGGACAGCGACTACGAGATCTACTTCAACCGGTTCGACGACGCTGGCTCCAAGTTGGATCCAGACCTCCGAATCTCCGACGCCAGCGGGTTCTCTCTCGATCCGACCTTGCTGTTCACTGGCACCGACTACTTGGTTGGCTGGACCGATGGTCGGAACGGCAGCGACGACTTCAAGGTTTACGGCCAGCGTGTCACGCTACTGGGGCGACCCTTGGGTTCGAACGTGAATCTCACGCCCGACTTCTTCAACGCCAAAGGCGCTGGCTTGACGCCAGGCATAACGGAAATAGGCATCACCTTCTTGGCCTCGTCGCCCTATGGTGAGCAGGTGGTGTTCCGCGCAGCGCCTTACGACCTCTCCGTATTGGGGCCTGCCGTGGCCGTCTCGGAGCCCAACGCGACGGGTGGTGGCTCCGTGTTCGTCGACGGGAACTACGTCGTCTCGTGGAGTGAATACACGCCAGGGGTCGGACCGGGGCAATCGATTTGGGCTGCGGTGGTGGACCGCAACGGCACGATTTTGCAGCCAGCTCAACCGCTGACGAACCTGGGGGGATTTGCCCGATCCCACTCGATGTTGTCGCTGGGAGACCGCCTGATCCTGGCGTGGGCAAACGACCGCGGCCAATCGTACGACGTCTTCTACCAAACGTTTTCCGCATCCCTTCAGCCTCTGAGCGACGTCGTGCAGGTCACTGCCACGGCGCTCGACGAGGTCGCTCCGCGGTTGCGCTTTGGACCCGAGGGTGAACTCGCGCTGCTTTACACCGAGCATACGATTGATCACGGTCCGCGCGTGTTAATGGAGACGCTGAGCTGCCGTTGAATCGGCGTTCGGCGCGCCGTTGAGCCGAAGTCCTCGGGCGGTGCGTCTCCAAGTTGGTCTTATGAGCGTTCGTTTCTCAGTTTCACGTGGGTGTTCGTTGATCGCGATGGGTGCGTCGTTGCTCGCTGGTTGTCAGCAGGGTGAAGGCAAGCCACTGGAGCGTTACCCCGAGCTCGCCGAAGTCGAGGAGTGGATCCCTCCCGAGCTCGGCGAGGTACCAGAAGGGTCGCCAGTGGCTCTTCACGGCAAGCTGCGCGTCGAAGGCCAAACCCTGGTGGACGAGTCGGGGCAGCCCGTGCAGCTGCGTGGTGTCAGCTCGATGTGGCTGAACTGGGATGGACGCGGTTTCGCGACCAACTTCGACGGGCTGAAGTTCATGCGCGACAACTGGAACCTATCGCTGTTCCGCGCCGCGATGGGCGTAGAGGAAGATGGCGGGTACCTCTCCGATCGCGCCACGATGACGTTGAAGGTGAGACGCATCATCCAAAACGCGATTGAGCTCGGCGTCTACGTGCTCGTCGACTGGCACGACCACAACGCGCAAATGCACCCGGAAGCTGCCGAGCAGTTCTTCACGGAGATCACGGAGGAGTTCGGCGAGTTTCCGAACCTCATCTACGAAACCTTCAACGAGCCGCTCAAAGTGAGCTGGACCGACGAACTCAAGCCGTATCACGAGCGCCTACTGCCGGTGATTCGCAAGAACGCCCCCGACAGCGTCGTCATCCTCGGCACCCC
>CBINDO010000100.1:0-24436 GCA_966249405.1 uncultured bacterium
ACCTTGCCAGTCCTGAACGTTCTCATTCTGCTCTGCCCGAGCAGCGGCGGGGTGTTGTCTTTCCCCGACACTGGCTACACCTTCGCGATCGACTTTCCGGTCCGCGACACGACCGCGGCGCTCACGCGGCGCCTAGACGCGATGGTGCTCGATGCGGGCGGCCGCATCTACCTCGGCAAGGACGCGTTCATCGACGCGGATACGTTCGCGAAGATGTATCCCTCTGCCATCGGCACCTGGCATGCACTCAAGCGGAAGTACGACCCGGACAACGTGTTCGTCTCTGACTTGGGCAGGCGTGTAGGCTTGTGCTGAGCCCGCGTGCGGCAGCATGGGCAGAGTTCACGGCTCCTTCACGTTGCGCATGAAATCCGCGACCTCGTAGAAACGCTGTTCCAAAAATCCGCGCACTCCATCGGGCACGCGGCACTCGAGCATGGCGGCATTCATGCACCGCATCCACGCGTCTCGCATCGCAACGTCGACCGGTACGCCGGCATGGCGCATGCGCAACCGCGGGTGACCGTTCTGCTGAACGTAGTCTTCCGGTCCCCCTAGCCAGCCTATCAGGAACAGCCCAAAGCGGTCGCGAGAGCGTCGGCTGATCTTTCCTTCAGCGTCGCGTTCATGTAGCGCGGTCAGCGCCGGTTCGCGCTGTTCCATGATGTCGTAGAAGCGTTCGCTGAGTGTAATCACCGCGTCGCGACCGCCTATCTGGGCGTAGGGCGTTTCCATGAACGGCATGTAACTCGCCGCAAGGCCGTGCGCAAATGCGCGCGACTGGGTCGTGCGGATCGACGCACTCCCGCCCGCGATCTCGCGCTGTCAGAAATGGTTCAGGGGGCGCATCCACAAACCACCAGCGCCCCAACCGGATTCATCCATGGCGCGTCATTTTGATTGGAATTGGTACACTTTGGCCCTCGTTGGCGTTGTCTCCTCGTCGACCTCGGGTTGCCTCGAGCGCGAGCTCGGGTTGCAAGGTCCTCGGACCACCAGTTTGGTTTCCGAACAACTCATTCAAGCCCCACCCAACAAGCTCGATTTGCTGCTCGTTGTCGACAACTCGCCGTCGATGGCAGACAAACAGGAGGTGATGGCCGCTGCCATCCCCGACTTGATCCGCAGCCTGGTCGAACCGCCGTGCGTCGATGCCCAGGGCGGACGCGTGGACGCGCTGCCCGACGGCAAATGCCCGGCAGGCAGCAACCCCGAGTTCGAGCCGCTCAGGGATCTTCAAGTTGGCGTAATTACGACGAGTCTCGGTGGTTCGGGCGGTGAAACGGTGGCCGGCTGCACCAATGAATCGGCTCGAGACATGGCACATCTGCTGCCAACTCGACCACGGGCTGCCCACATCCCGTCCGACGGAGGTGTCCTCAGCTGGAAAGCGGGCGCCGACCTCGATGGTTTCATCGGCAACGTGGGTCAACTCGTGACGCTGGCGGGTGAGGATGGCTGCGGTCAAGAGGCGACACTCGAAGCGTGGTATCGATTCTTGATCGACCCGGCTCCGTACACCCGCTTGGAGCGCGTCGCCTGTGACGAGCAGGACTCGGAGCGCTTGTGCGGAACCCGACAGCTGGCTGCCGACGGCAGCCCCCTCGTCGACACCGAGCTGCTGGCTCAGCGCGCGAAATTCCTGCGTGAAGATTCGTTGTTGGCAATCGTGATGCTGACCGACGAAAACGACTGCTCGCTACTCGAGCATCGGCGCGCGTGGACCATCGCAGATCTCGGCGTGATGTGGAGGGGGACGCCCGCGTGCGAAACCGATCCGAACTCCGAGTGTTGTTTGCCGTGCACGACCGGAGCGTACCCCGCGTCGTGCCCAACTGAACCCAGCGCGGACGGGAGCAAACAGGTGCCCCTCGGGTGCGCGGCGTCCGGAGGCTCGTACACCTACGAAGAAGAGGCCCCGAACCTGCGGTGTTTCGACCAGAAACGTCGCTTCGGAGTGGACCTGCTCCAGCCGACGTCCCGTTACACGAACGCGCTCACGTCGCGTGAGCTCTGCCCCCGAACGGCGACCGGAAACGCGAGCGATTGTGCGGACGGGGAGCGCTTCATCAACCCGCTGTTCACAGCCCAGGGACCGGGCGCGCGTACGAGCTCGGATGTGTTCTTGGTCGGGATCCTGGGTGTACCCTGGCAAGACATCGCCGTCTCACCGGACCGAACCCAACGCCTGACCTACTTGCCCGCAGTCGGAACGGATACACAGGCTGGCATCAACTGGGGCTGGCTTTTGCCCTCCAACGAACAAGACCCCTTGATGAAGGAGTCCATAGAGCCTCGCGCCGGGACGAACCCGGCAACCGGTGCTGCGTTGGCGCCAGCCGGCTCGAGTCGCGATGCCAACCCCATCAACGGTCACGAACACGCGAACCTGACCCGGGACGAACTCCAATACGCGTGCATCTTCCCCCTGCCCGGCGAAGGTCGAAAGTGCACTGGCGACGTGGACGAACTCGGCTGCGACTGCAACGATCCCGACCTCGAGGGTGAAGGCAACCCACTTTGCCAGGCCGAGGACAATAGTTTCGGCGACACGCAGTATTTCGCCAAGGCCTATCCGGGTGTCCGCCACCTCGATGTGTTGAAGGGTGTAGGTGAATCAGCGGTGGTTGCCTCGATCTGCGCCAAAGAGATGAACGACGCGTCCGCGCTCGACTTCGGTTATCGCCCGGCCATGCAGGCCGTCGTCGACAAGTTGAAGACCAAGTTGACGGATCTGTGTTTCGGACGCGAGTTGAGCACCGACGAAGCGGGCATCACGAACTGCAAGGTCATCGAGATGCAGCCGCTGGGTGCGACCTGCAACTGCACGGGCACGCGCAGCGTGCCCAAGGACGTCGTGCTCGACTCCGTAAGAAACCAGTTGCTCGAGAAGGAGTTGTGCGAGAACGAGGCCGACTGCGCGCGGATTTGCGGCTGCGAGATCGCTCAGGTCGCCCCAGGGGTTAACGGCGCCTCGAACTCCTGCCAAACCGACCAGAATACGTCCGACAACGGCTGGTGTTACGTCGACGCGAGCAAGGGCCCGGAGTCGGCGCAGTTAGTGGCCAATTGCTCGAACAAGGCCCAGCAAAGTGTCAGGTTCGTCGGCGACGGCGTGCCCCTCGAAGGCTCAGTGACCTTCCTGGCGTGTCAGGGTAGTAGCTACGAGGTCGCACCATGAACTGGCGTTGACGCTCTGAGTGCGAGCGCGATTGCATCTCCGTTCCACTCGCGTGCTCCATTTCTACACAGACTCGATGGCGGGGGCCTCTGGGAACGCAGCTAGACAGACTGCAACCTAAGCATCCGCCAAAAAAGTCCGTATACTGAGGTCATCGTGGTCGTTGCGCGTCTCGCTGTGTCGTTCCCCCTTTCGAAATTCACCTCGCGCCTCGGGCTTGGCGCTGCCTGGTTATCGGCCGTCACGCCGTGCATCTTTCTGACCCTGCTGCCAGTGCAGGTGTTTCCAGAGACCGTGCAAGCGGTGTTCGTTTCGCAGCCGTTGCCCGAACACAAAGGCGTCGTGTCGGATGCCGTCGAGGCCGAACACCGCGCAAAACACGTGCGACGCCACAAGCCGCGTCGCGCCAACCACTGACCGCAAATCCGCCTCAGCTGGCGGCTTGGGGGCGTCGAGGCTGCATCTGGCGTCACCTTTGCTAGACTGACGTCATGAGCTCGGCGTCGCTGTCAGGCGATCAGGTCTTTGGATCCGACTCGGCAAACCCCCCCTCTGGGTCGGGCTCGTCGGGCGCACTGCCCAACGCGGACACGGTTGAGACCGCTCCTACCGAGCCGGCTTTGCACGGACTCCTGCGCACGACGCAACGGCGCCTAGAGAACCTCTATGGCTTGGAGCCCGCGCCCGACGTCACGCTGTTCACTTTCTTAGACCCCGAGAACCGCCCGGAACGAGTATTGGTGCGGGAGACGTTGGACGCGCTCGAGCTTCAGCTATCCCTGCCTGCCAATTTGGATGTCGACGCCGCCCCCCAAAGCGATGATCACGTGAGCGTCGTGGAAGGGGTGAGCCACTTCGTTCATTTGGCGGAGCGGTCACGGACGCGGCTATCGACCTCGCACCTCGAGCTCGAGTTGCAGGCCGAGGTCGACAAGTTCGTGCTGCTCTGGGACCACGCCGGATCGTCGCATCCGTCGTTGCTCACGGACCTCCACGATTGGCTGTTCGCACGTGTCACGTATCTCGACGAACCGGGGACCGTCCCGGGTGATCGCTACCGATTGGCGAATCGACTCGCGGCGCGACTATGTGGGAAGCTGGTCGAACGTGCCCGCCGTGCTTCCGAATGCGTCGCGCCGTTACCGTTCCTGAGACACTTCTACCGGTGCGGCCTGTCGGACAAGATTCACCTGGCGCAAGCAGCCTAACTGCAGGCGTCGGCTGGCCGTTGCACCACCGGCCGGTCCCCTGTAGGGTTGGACATGGAACCACTTTCGCCGGGGTTGGTCGCGGAGCTCGCCTACGCCGCGTCGAGTTTCGACGAGGTGGAAGTTGGGGTCCTCGACTTACTCGATCATCACGTCGGCGCGGACACCGCGTTTTTCATCGACGCTCGTGGCCCAACACGGACGGTTCGTGGGGTGGTGGCGGCTTTCGACGAAGACCTCCGGCGCTGGTGGCCCTCGATTGCGAGGACGGACGGAGCTCGCTCACTCGTCGAGGCGGCTCGAGCAGGCAATGGTGTCGTGGTGGATTCGGAGTTGTTCGGAACGGCGCTTCGGAAGCAAGAATACTACGCGCTGATCATGGCGCCGGTACGCGGCACCTCGACCCTGTTCAGCGTCTTGCCGCATCGAGGACACGCGAAGACGGAGCTGGTGCTGGGCCGCTGTGTCGGCAGCCGGACCTTCAGTGAGCGAGAGAAGGAGCTGGTTGCATCGTTGGTCCCCACTCTGTCGCTCGCGGTGCTCGCGCACCAAACGCGCTCTGACGTTCCAGCGCTCGCGGCGCCGAGTCTGACGATGCGTGAGCGCGAGGTGCTGAGCTATCTGCATCTCGGCTACACCAACCGTCAAATCGGCGAAGCGCTCGGTACACGGGAGCGAACCGTGCGTAACCAACTGAGCAGCATCTACGACAAGCTGGGAGTCAGCAGTCGCGCCGAAGCGGTGGGGCTTTCGTCGTCTCGTGACGCTCAGAAGTTACTGCGAAGCGCTGCCTCGAAGGTGTGACTTCGCGCTGTGGTTCAGGGAGCACACGGGAAGCCCCTGGTCCTAGGCCGTTATTGCCGCCAGTTTACGCCGTAGCCGGTGTTGCTCCCTCTTCACAGCCGCCACCAGCTTTCCGCGAGCGATGAACTCGCGCCAGACGTCGCGATTCCCGCGCAAGGTCGCCGAGAGCACCCAGAGCAACGCGAGTCGTAACGGCACGGTGTCGAAGGGTGAGCGCTCTCGCGAAAACGTCTGCGCGAATGCTCGCTGGAGATGGGGACGCGCTGCAATCTTCGGCAACAAGACCCGATTGAGTTCTCCGCGGCCAACGTCGTCCGCCAACGTTTGGGTGTTGCGGTAGTCGGGCAACGCGTGAATGTCCCGCAGGTGCCACCAACGCTCGAGCCGCCGCTCCGTGGGGAGATGCGGCTGCGTATCGAGGATCGCGTGAGCGGCGTTTCGCGCCTGGAGCAGTGCCTCGCTCATGCCGTCGCCGCTGAGGAAATCCTTGTGGAGCCCGGCATCGCCCAATAACAGCCAACCAGGTCCAACGGCTCGCCTGAAGAAGTAACGCTCGCCCAAGTAGCCGCGGGGTCGTTCCAGGGGCTCGGCGGCGACGAGTTGCCCCAGGCGTGCGTTCGTAGACAAGGCCCGGCGCAGCGCAGCCAGCGGCTCGGTCCGGAATTCGCGAACCTGGCTGCGCAGAGGCAACGTCCCCACGAGAACCTGGTCGTCGTCGGTGTGAAAGGCGATGCAGATGGATGTACCTTCCCGGCCAATGTACATCCCACCCGGGTAGCGCTCGTCTTGGCCCCACCCCTTCGGCGCAGGCCAATAACTCCAATACATGCCGCGCGGCGGCTCGTAGTCGTAGTAGTGAGCAGCGCCGACCCAAGCTCCAACCTTGCTGTTGCGACCATCGGCACCGATCACCCACGGCGCGCACACGCGCCAGCGCCGGCCCGAGGCCTGGCTGAGCTCGACGCCCACCACACGACCGTGCTCCCAGACCAAACCGACGGCTTGGGTCCTATCGATCAGCTGCACTCCCTGAGCGTGCGCCGCTTCCTGCAGCAGGTGATCGAACCGTTTGCGCCGCGGGCAATGTTCGCCGTGCCGCGACGTAAAGGGTACGTCGAGGACACTGCCGTTCCATTCGAGCCGGAGCGCCTTCATCTCGGGCGTCACGGCGCGTACCGCGTCTCCAACCCCGAGTTCATCTACGACGGCCATTCCCGACGGATGTAGCGTGTGGGTCGACAGCACGACATCGCTGGGCAACGCCGCCCGGTCGACGAGCAGTACTTTTGCGCCCGCGCGCGCCATGAAAGAAGCAAAAGTCGCGCCGGCGCAGCGCGCGCCCACGACGACGAAATCGTATCGGTCGTTCATGGAATCATTCCTTCTGCTGCGGGGCGGACGCTGCACCCCGAGCCTCGTGAAACAGGCTACGAGAACGGCGGAGGGGAAGCCATGGGACGATCGTCCCATGGCAGGACGGCTAGGCTTGGCGCGGAGGCCCGACACCTCGGCTCCGCTCGCAGGCTTATTAGCCTCCGGCACGGGGAGTTCGCGTGGATAATTGACCCAGCGAACAACAAAGTCGAGCGGTAGGAACCTCCCCCGGGACGGTAACTTGCCGACAGCTCGTGTCAGGCTTCGACCAACTTTACGTGGCTCCGCACCCTGTTATCATACGGACTGTCATGAGCACGCTCAATCCCAGTGTCGATGCGTTCGTCGGCCGCGCCAAGGCGTGGCGGGCCGAAATCCAAAAACTCCGCAGCATCCTATTGGAGGGTGGCCTGGACGAGGACATCAAGTGGGGCAAACCCTGCTTTTCGTTCGAGGGTAAGAACGTCGCCATCATCCAGCCGTTCAAAGACTTTTGCGCGCTGATGTTCTTCAAAGGAGCGTTGCTCCAAGACACACACGGCTTGCTGCGCAGCCAAGGCGAAAACACACAATCGGCGCTGCGTCTGGAGTACACGAGCGAAGCCCAAATCAAGAAGAAGATCCTGATGTATTACGTGCAGCAAGCCATCGCGGTCGAGCAAGAGGGACGCAAGGTCGATTTCAAAGCCAAACGCGAGCTCGAGTTGCCAAGTGAGATGAGCGAATTTTTCGACAAACAGCCCAAGGTCGCCAAGGCGTTCCATGCCCTCACACCCGGTCGACAGCGCGCCTACGTGCTGCACGTCAATGGAGCCAAACAGTCGCAGACCCGGGCCGCGCGGATCGAGAAGTGTGCTTCCCTGATCCTCGAAGGCAAGGGCTTGAACGACCGTTGACGGCGACCGCGTTCACTCGGAGCCTTGGCAACGGGACTGCCACGACCACACCGATGCCCGACGCAGCGCTCTTCCTCATGCCAGGCCTAGACGGCACCGGGCACATGTTCGAGCGCTTCCTGGCTACGATGCCGCGGCACTATCGCGTTCACTCGTTCTCGTATCCAACGGACGTTTCGCTCACCTACGAAGCGCTCACCGATTGGGTCCTCGCGCGGCTGCCTCCCGGCCCCCTGTATCTCATTGGTGAGTCGTTTTCGGGACCGCTCGCGGTGATGGTGGCCCGGCGGTGTTCGCAGGTACGGGCGGTGGTGTTGTGCGCGACGTTCGTGGAACCGCCGTTCCCGCGGGCGCTTTCACACGCCCCGGCGCCACTGCTTCGTCAAAGACCCCCGATACTCTTGACGTCTCTCTTTCTGACGGGTGGCGACGCGGAGTTGGCGCGCGCGGCACGTCGCGCGCTCGACACGGTGGCGCCGGACGTCGTCGCCTCGCGGATCCGGAGCGTGCTCACGGTCGACTGCCGCAGGGAGCTACTCGCCCTGACTCAGCCGCTGTTGTACTTGAACCCGACCCATGATCACTTCTTGTGGGGCGCCGGAGCCCGGGCGATCCGCGCCCTGCGACCCGATGCCGCCGTGCTCGACGTCCAAGGGCCGCACCTGTTACTCCAAGCCAATCCGCATGAATGTTGGGCGCACATCGCGCCGTTCTTGGAGCGGGCGGGGCTCGACCAAGCTTAGAATTGTCCAGCGCTCCTGGTCATCGAGGAGTGCCGACCTACTCGGTACCGCCGAACCACAAGGTCACCAAGCGGCGTTCGCGTGACGAGCGGTTCTGTTGACTGCCATGGGCCAACCTCGGGTGGAAGAGGATCGCGTCCCCGGGAGCAAGCGTCGGTAATACGCGGTGCGATTCGTCGAACGCGCCGTGGTTCATGTGGGAGCCATCGTAGTCGATGGCCACGAGGCCCTGCTCATGGGTGCGACCGAGCACCTCGAAGCCGCCGTTGTTCGCGTCTACCGGGTCGAGGGCGATGACCATGTTCACGCCACCATGACGTTGCACACTCTCCTTTGCGTCTCCGAACAAGAACGCTTCGTCCTGGTGATAGGGAAAACACGTGCCCACATGAGGCAACTTGAAGTTCACTTGATCGATCCAGCAGTGGGGCCGCCCGACGCCGCACCGCTCCGCTGCCGCGAGCACGCGCGGATCCCTGCGTAGATTGGCGAATGCAGGTTGCCCTTTGGAAGGTGAAGTGATCTTGCGCAAGGCACCAGGAAAGGCCGCCGCCTCACCCTTGCGTCCGCTCCTCGACTGGACCTCGAAGAACACCCCACGTACCAAGACGCTGCGTTCGAATGCGCTGGCGCTCAGCTGTAAAGCCTCGGTAGCCCTGAGCAACGAGGCGACCGTCTCGTCGTTCACTAGTTGTGGCCAAAACACCCAGCCTTCCTGCTCGTACGATGTGCGTAGGGCGTCTTTCGTTACGTCGGGCGTCGGCGCGGTGGTGAAGTCGTGGTCCGAGGTCATCGGGGCTCGCAACGCCTTACCCACGTTTGACGGCGCGGTCCACACCGATCGCGGTGGAAGCGGGAGATCGCGCTTGAACCAACACGGTACACGGGAAACCTTTTTCTCGACCATTCCACCGGCGCCGACTCGGTGGACGACCGCGCTTACCATCGGAAGGAAACAGCGCGTCGTGCCACGCAAACTACCCGGTAGACGCCCAACGGCCAACCTGAGTACACGCAGCGCATGCAGTTTCGTGTCGTCAGCTTGCTCCCCCTCGTTCTCATCTCCGCGGCCTGCAACGACGAGGAGAATGCGTCGCATTCGCCCGCAGATGCCGGCGGGGAGCGCGATGCCGCCACCGTAAACGCGCCAGCAGACGGTGGCCAAAGCTCCGCAACGGGCGACGGCGCCATCTCTGTCGACAACCTCACCATCGGTGTTGGCGAGAGTATCGACGAACTCACGATCGTCGATGGGCCGCCGCAGACGGGGAACACGAATGTCTCAGCTAGCACGGCTACCGAGGCGGGCTCGACGTCGGATTCGCAGGCTTCGTCTTCTGCAGCTTCTTCCTCCGACGTCTTCGCGTCGTCGAACAGCAGTTCCGAAGCTACCACGACCATCGAAACCGACGTGGTCACGTTGGTGCTAGATACGGGCGGGGACCCCGGGGTTGCCACGGAGAGCAGCGTTGAACTCGATGCGGGCTCGTGGCTGAGCGAGGACGCGAGCAGCGACGCCAGCTTGCCCGATGCCAGCACGAACGACTCGAGCGACGCCGGCGTCTCACCGTTTGGACTGGCAGGCTGCACACGCGTCGTCGGTGAGCGACCCGCGACGACCCCGACGCTGAGCGCGCCGCAAGTGGCCGGCCTCTCGCTGCAGTCGGCCCAGCCGGGGCAACCGCTGGCGGGCTCCGTTCAGTTTCAAGATGCACAGAGCGACGCCACGACGTTGATCGTGCAAGTCAATTCGGAGGCCGAACACTACCTGTGCACCCTGAGCAACAATGACCTGGAGCAAGGCTCGGTCGACTTGGGTGTACTGTCGTTGTCAGGTGGCTTCCCCGAAGGCGGCCACACGCTCTACGTCGGTATCTCGGATTCCTTGGGCAACGTCAGTGGCTACATCGCCGCTTCCTTGACCGTGGGGACGAGCAGTGCTCAACCCGTGTGCGGCCAGGCCCCACGTTTGTTGCTCGGCGCCGTGCCTAGCCAAAGCACGGCATTCTACGCGGAACAGAACGGCAACTCGCCCGACTACGACGCGGGTAGCCCACTGGCCGTCGTCGCGAGTACGAACCTCTTCCTGAGGCTGGACGAGTGTTCGCAGCTGCTCCTCGCCGGCGACGCGATTGGGGCGGCGCCTGTCGGTTGGGACAACTGTCTGCTGGTCGAGTACCGCCCGACGCCGGACGCACCACGTGAGGCGGTTTGGTCATACTGTTCGCTCCCCGTATTCGATACCGCGACGGGTCAGCAGGTCCAGCCGGCGCAAGAAGCACCCACCGTGGCGGGCACATCCCTCAACCCTCCGGTCCCCAACAACGCTGCATTCGGCTGGCCCGCCCTCACGCTCGACCTCTTGCGTTACGTGCCCGAGAATCATCCCAACGAGTTCGTTTTGAACCTGCGCCTGCTCGACTTTGGCTCCGTCGGCAGCACTACGGACGTCTGGTTGACGGCGCAGACGAGCCAAAACCTCGGAGGCTGAATGGGCCGGCAGTCGGACCGAGATCTGCACTAAGCTCAGCAGATGCCGACCAAGCGTCTCGAAGAACATCTGAACCAATTCGGCGGCCTGAGTCCATCCGAGGCGGACGCCGCTGGGGTGCACATCGCCGTGCAATCCTGTGCACGGCGCGAGGTGTTGCTTCGGGCCGGCAACGTGCCAACGTCGCTGTTTTACGTCGAATCGGGGCTATTGCGACTGGTCCTACCTACCGAAACTGGTACGGAGAAGACGTTGCAATTTGCGATGGAGGGCTGGTGGCTCACAGACTTCATGGCATTCTCCAACGGAGACGTCTCGCCCCTGACCATCGATGCGGTCGAAGACTCCGCGCTGCGCGTGCTCCCTAAGGACCAATACGAACGCTTGTTCGCGACGTGCCCGGCGATGGAACGCTACTTCAGGCGCCTGTATCAACGCGCCTATGCGGCCTCTCAACGTCGCTTTCACGTGCACGAGCTGCGTACTGCAACGCAACGTTACGAGACGTTCATCGCAAGTTACCCCCAATTCGTGGAGCGCATTCCCCAATACATGCTGGCTAGCTTTCTCGGGATGACGCCCGAATTTCTGAGTCGCTTGCGAAAACGCCGTGCAGGTCGTCGAACTTGACCTAGGTCAATCGCCTTTCGAATCGCGGAGCCTAAACTCCAAGACATGCAGAAACGATTCGATCTCAAAACCATCGCCCCGGCCGCCTATACTGCCCTCGCCACCGTCGAACGCCACATCTTGGAGTCTGGGCTGTCACCGGCGCACCGCCACCTCATCAAGCTGTACGCCTCGCAACTGAATGGATGCTCCTTTTGCGTGGACCTCCACGCCAAGGAAGGCCTCCGCGATGGCCTCGCGGCAACCAAGCTCCTGCAGCTCTCGAGCTTCGGGGAAGCTCCGGTGTTCGACGAGCAGGAACGCGTGATCCTGCAGCTCACCCGAGAAGTCACGTTCATCTCGGAACGCGTCTCCGACGCCACGTACACCCGCGCCGTGACCGTGCTGGGCGAAGACTATACCGCCAAGGTCTTGATGGGCATCATCGCCATCAACATGTGGAACCGCGTCGGCGTGACCACCAACATGGTACCGGCGGCTTGAGGGGCTTCGCGTGACTGTGGCGCCGAACTCCACGCTCTCGCCGACTCGGACATCCGAGGCCACGGTTCTAGAGCAACGTGCGCCACGCGCGTTGCGCGTCGATCCCCAAACCGCCGAACAACGGTGTGTAGTCCCGCTCGAGCGTCTCTTCGAGCGTGGCCGCGTAGTCGCAGCCCGGCATCAGGCCCCACTCGCCGCGAGCGGGCGAAAACTTCCGCTCTGCGCCAAGCTGGGAGTAGGCGTAGTTGCCACGCAAGCGTTTGAACATCGCGGGCAGCTCCTTGTCGATCACGCGACGGATCTGGTCGCTCTGCGCGAGCGAAAGCAGCCATTCGAGCAAGGTCCAACCGAAGTCTTTGTGACGCACCTCGTCGCGCAAGATACGGTCGAGCGCGGCTTTTGCATCCGGCTGAACGCACGGCGCGCGCAGCTTGGAGAAGAGCCGCACCGCAACCGTCTCACCTAGACAGAAGCTCTCCACGCCGGCGCGCACCACCGCTTCCAAAACTTGAGCGCGCGGGACGTCACCCAAGCCCAACCGCTTCGACTGCAAGTCGACCGCCGCGGTGCCACCGGCGACGGTATAAACTTGGTGACTCAACTCCGAGTGTGCGAGTTCGTCCTCGACGATGGCGAGCCCAAGGCGCGTCAGCTCGAAGGGGGCCACGAGCTGCATGAGCCACAACGTCAGGTGCTGGGTGAGGACGGCCGACGTGTATTCTGCCTCCGTGCGGCGTTGCCACTCCGCGGCAATGGCGTTGCGGTCTGCGGGCTCCAAACGTTCCGGTTCTGTCATGATCGAGGAGCCTCGCAGCTTACCAAATGTTCGCCCTCAACCGCCATCACGCTCGGCGGAATCGGCTCCCGCGTCGGGCAGGGGCATGGGCGGGTTACACGCGATGGCCACCCCTTCCCAGATGCCAGTGTCGCCGCATACTGCCCCAAGGCCGCCATCACAGGTGGGCTCGCCGCATTGAAGCCCAAATTCGTACTGCTCGCAGGTATCGCCGAGCACGGGTGGCTCCGTGGGACACTCCGTCAGCGGCAGCGGCGGCGGTGGATTACACTGCACCTCGGGCGCCACCCACGTGCCGGAGGTGCCGCAGGTGTAAACGGAAGCCTCGGGACACGAAGCCTGCAGCGCGTCTTCATAGTCACACTCGAGCCCTGGCGCCATTCCGTCGCATGTCTCGCCGACCGTAGGGCGTTCGGGTGGACAATCGATGATCGGCTCGGGTGAAGTCACGTCTGGCGGCGGAGGATTACACGTGGGGCTTTCGTCTACCCATTCGTTGCCGTCGCAACGCAGTGTACGCGAACAACTGAAATCAGCGTCGTAGTCGCAGTTGAGATCGGGTTCGTACGTACTGCAGTCGGCACCAGCGTTCGGGGCTTGCGTCGGGCAGTCGCCGGTCAACTGAGGTGGAGGTGGGTTGCACGTGGGGCTCTCGTCGACCCATTCGCTGCCATCACAACGCAGTGTACGCAGGCAGCTCGAATCGCCGTCGTAGTCGCAGCTGAGATCGGGTTCGTATTCGGCACACGCCTTCCCCACAGCGGGTTCGTCCTGAGGGCACTCGTTCGACACTGGCGGCGGGTTTTGGGGAACCTCACCACCGACGCCCTGCCAGGAGCCGCCAACACAGCGTACCCCGGGCCCAGTGTCCGTCCCACACTCTCGCTCCTCGAGGTAGTCCGGACACGTGGTCCCTACCTCGGGCAAGGCCTCAGGGCACGTCCACAGCCAACCCGGGGGGTTACTGGTAACTTCGAGCGATGGGTCGCCGGGACCTTCGAGCCGTCCGGGAGCGCTGCCCGTTCCGCCGCTTTCCCCGCCACACCCAGATGCCAGCGCCGCCGACGTAACCGCGCCCACCAGAAACGGTTGTTTGAACTGAGCGATCCGCGACCGCGACTTGTGTTGTGCCATGCCACGATATAGGCAATGGGCGTGCCAGCGCGTGGTGCGACCAAAGCAGGCCCGAAAGGCACGAAAACGCCCGGTGCAAGGCGTGGAAAGTCTTGGGACTCTTTGACGCTGACACCGGCGCCCTGCTTGGCGCTGGTTGGCACAGATGAACTACGCGTCTCGGCAGGCCTTGTCGGGGTGGCTCGCGCCCGAGCTGGCGTCGAGTGGCGCAACTTGCGGCGCGCCGCGACGAGACGGTGGGTGCACCAAACGAACGCCGCGGGGCCAGACCGCGACGCGGCGCGGCTTCGTGACCAAACGTGAGCCCACGAAACGACGAAGCCGCCTCCACGCGAGTGAAGGCGGCTTCGTTGGGCGCTTCGGCCCGCGTTACTTCGTGATGGGCCTCGGGTTCGAGCAGGTGTTAGCCGCAACTTGACCACACACTTGGCCGCTCGGGCAATTGCCGCAATCGATGACGTCGCCGCAGCCGTCCGAGATCGTGCCGCACTCGGCGTCTTCGGCGTCGCACGTCGTGGGTACACATTGCGGCGGCGGGTCGCACTTGTGCGGAGTCTTCAGGCCGCAAATCTCGCCGGCCGGACACTTGCCGCAATCCTTCGCGCCGCCACAACCGTCGCCGATGAAGCCGCACTCGGCTTCGGCTTGTTCACAGCTGAGCGGGTCGCACGCCGGTAAGTCGCCACACTGATTGGCGACCTCGACACCGCAGCCCTGCCCGTCGGGGCACGCACCACAGTCGAGGACGTCTCCGCACCCGTCCGCCTTGTAACCGCATTCCGCGCCCTGGTCTTCACAGCTGGCGGGCACACATTCGAACTCGCAGCTCGGACAGGTGACGGTGCCACCACAACCGTCGGGGATCACGCCACAGCGGTCCGTGCAATCGGTGATGGGAGTACACGATGGCGGCACTGGATTATCGGTCGTGACGCAGGCGCCAAGGTCGAACAACATGTACAGCAGCGTCTTCTCCTGAGGCGTCAAGTCGTCACCGGTGAGCGAGCAGTAGCCGGGGAACGACTGGTTGGCGAACGGCGTGTTGCCGCCGCCACCGGCGGAGACGTGGAAGGCGCTGTACGCGACGCGACCGCAGATGGCGTCGTCGGGCGCGCCGTAGGGCGTGTTGAAGGCGAACTGTTGCACGGAGGTGCCGAAGCTCTCGTCTTTGTAGACGAACTCTTCGGAGAACTCACCTACTGCACGCGCTGGCGGCCGTGGGTCGACGATGTCGAAGGTGTACAGATCGTTCTCGAAGGTCGCCGCGTTTTCGTTCTCGAGCCAGTCGGCGTATTTCTGGATCTTGCTATCGTTGGCACCATCGCGGCCGATGGATACGTACCCAGGAGCGTCCGGAGCGTTGTAGTCGTCGTCGCCCCAAACCGCGGCCGACATCAGCCCGGTGTCGACCGCCGTGTCCGCGTCGTAGGCCAAGTCGCCGTTGTCTTCGAGCCAAGTCCAGCTCAAGTGGCTCGCGAACATGCGCCCACCGCTGTTGACGTACTCCCGCACGTTGGGGTCGGACTCGTCGTGATGGCCATAACCACCACCCTCGCAGTCGAAGACCAACATGTCGTAGGAGAACATCCGCGCCTTGTCGGTGTGGAGTTCACTGTCGTTGGGAGTGTCCGTGTCGATGCGGCCGCCCCGCGTTTGGCTGGTGCCGCCGCGGTAGATGTGGACGCGCCCGCCCTCGCTCGAATCCTCGCCGTTGACGAACTCGTCCGGGCTCACACCCATCTTCATGAATACGCACTCCATGGCGTCGATGGCGCCCGTGGCGATCGCGATGCGTGGGATGTTGGCACCCAAACCGTCGTCGCGGGTGCGAGGCAGGCGCGTCTCTTGCGGGCTCACCGCCGTCGTTAGACACGCCGCCGATTCGTCCAACGTCATACTGACGGCTCGACGCCATTTACCGATCTTGACGACGAGCACGAAGGGCTCACCCACCGGGATGTTGCCGGACAGGGTGTATTCTCCCTTGTAATCGGTGGTCGCGCTGCTGAGCACGGGGCCGAGATCTTGATCCGTGCAGCGGTCGCAACTCGTGCCGCCCTCGGGGATCCCAGACTCGAGGGCAGGCAACGAAGACGAGTCTGCCGTCCGCAAGATGTAAACGAAGGCGTTGGGCACGCCTACTTGGTTGGCGGTGTCACCGGCGCTGCCGCCGGGCGTGATCACGCGACCGGTCAACTTGGTGTCGGCGGGGTCGTCGCAATCTTTGGGGATTGAGTCGCACACGTCGCAATCGGCGGGCGTTCCCGAGCCGGTTCCTGTCACGCATTGAGCCGGGGCGTCGACACCGCCCATACAAGTCTCCGTCTGCGGGTCACAACTCAGTCCCTCGAGGGAGCAATCGATGACGTTGCCGCATTCGTCGACCGCGTAGCCGCAGCCCCAGCCGAGTTCCGCGCAGGTGACGCCTTCGTCGCAGCCGGTACCTGGTGCAGGACTACACTGGAAAGCTTGCTGGATACCGCACCACTCGTCGCCCGAACAGCCGCCAGTGACTTCCGAGCAGTCGTAGATGTGTTCATCGGTCGCGCCGCAACCGTCGAAGGTGAGACCACACTGCTTGCCCTCACACGCCTCCTCGGCGCTGAGCGGAGCGCAGCTGAACTGATCGGTACCACCGTCACCTCCGAACAGCGGTGCGTCACATTGGAAGGGCACGAGAGCGCCGCAAACCTCGCCATCGGCGCATTCGCCGCACTCGTAGAAGCCTTGGCAACCATCGCCCTCTTTACCGCACTGCTTGCCTTCACACGCCTCCTCCTTGTCGCGCGGGACGCACAACGAGTCGGGATTGGCGCAGACGTTGGCTTCGAGGAGCCCACACATCTCGCCTTCGCCGCACTCACCACACTCGAGGACGCCACCGCAGCCGTCCGACGTCGCACCACATTCGGCGCCCAGGTCGTCGCAAGTCTTGGCCTTGCAATTTCCGCCCCCACCCGCTCCGCCGTCACCATTCAAGCCTGGTGTCGGAATGATGCCGTCCCATCCCTCGGTGTCGGAAGCTTGGCCTCCGCCGTCGGCTGCGCCGCCGTTGTCATCGTCATCCGGGTTGGTCCCGTCCACGGTGGGATTGCCACCGCAGCCGACCAACGCGCCCGTTAACATCCACCAACCATACCAACGACGTGCACTCATGCTCGATACGCCTCCACGCCGCCCGACGAGCTGCGGAGGTACGATCCGACCGCAACGCGAGCAACAAACGACCCCCGGGGTCGCGACACCTAAAGGTACGTCGGGCCGCGCGATGCCTTCAGAAAATGTTGCATCGTGGACGACGGATGTTCAAACCGGCACAACGCTGCGGCGACAAATCAGCAGAGCCGCAACCGGGTGTTGCAGAAGGGCTACGTCGCGTGGCGATAACGCCAGAGGCAGACTTGCGGCGTTGAGTGTACAGCGGTCTCTACGCCGCCGCGGTGACTACTCTTCCCGTTGGTCCCATAGTGTCGAGCGTGGCACGCCCGATTACATATCGTCGCTGAACGCACATCGGCCCCGTGCCCCGTGCGGCGGCGTCTACTTCGACAAGGCTTCGGCGCATTTCGGATCCGATGAGTGATTGGCGCACAACTCGTGGAGTACGGCGTAGGTAACGACCAGTCCGACGACGACGAGCGCCCCGCCCACGACGTACGTCGCGGTGGCGTCGCCGTCAGCCCTGGGTTCGTCCGATGGCTTGGTCGCCAGGTACTCGAAACATTGCCGCGACTCGTCTTCGGCCGAGCACCGCTCGTCCCAAGTTACCTCGGCGTTCGGGCACGCCGCCGTGCAGAGTCGATGCCGTGAGCTCTGGACACGCCAGGGGCCACAATCGTCTGCGCACGCGCGGGCCGCCAGCGATTCGCGGGACTGCGAATTCGGCAGGGTGACGCGTAGCCAATGTCTCTGTACTGCCGAGTGGGCCGGGGTCTGTGGCGGTGGAGGTCCGAAGATGGCGCAACCAACGTTGTGTAAACACGCCGTGCAAACGAGCACCAGACCGATCCACCGCTGCATCCTCGGAACGAGTGCAACGACCGTTCCAACTCCTCAGTCATCCGTGCAGGGACTCGAACCGTCGCACGAGCACGGCGCGCCTGGTGCAACAGTGTGAACTTCCTTCACAGCGAGCTGCCCGAGTGTGAAAGTTCCAGGGCACTCGGTCTCAAGGTAGCTCGAACGTACCCACGTTACGGGTACTTCCGGGTCCGGCGGGTGAATCGGGGTCCCGGAGCAGGAAGTAACCGCCCACCCCACCGCCAACCACGATTGCCGCTCCGCCCACGAGCCACGGCCAAATCGGAGCGTCCTCTGCTTGGAGCTGCACGTTCAGAGTGCGAGAGGCGCCGGCGCTGACGACGACGTTTTCTCGGTGCGCGGAGCCATCCGGAGACGTGACGGTGACGCGGTGTGGCCCGGCGCTCAGTGCGCCCTCCCAGTTACCACGCCCGACCGCGCTACCGTCGACGACGATGGTCGCCAACTCGTCGTCCGTCTTGACGTGGAGTCGGCCTGGACGGGCCGCTGGTTTCGGGGTGACGTGCACCTCGACCGGCTGCTTGCCGGGCACCTCGACGCGTACCTCCGTCGCATCGTATCCGGGAGCTTCGATCCGCAACGTGTGCATTCCCAAGTCGAGGTTCAGCGGCCGCGCTTCGCTGTGTTCGGCGAGTTTACCATCGACGTACACGCGCGCTCGAGGTGGCGCGCCGAGCAACTTCAAGGGGCTGACGAACGTCGAGAGCGTATCTCGCGTGGCCTCGACTTCGGCGCGCCGTGCAGGGGTGATGAGCGCAGCTCCGTCGGTCAAGTAACGGTCGATGAGCTGCGTCGCGTTGGCGTAGTGATGCTGCTCTTTCTCGCAGGTAGCCATGTTCCACAGCAGCCGCGGTTCTTTGGACAGCGTGTATGCATAGCGAAATTTCGCGAGCGCCCCGGCATAGTCGCCGTCTTCGTAGAGCAGCCTACCGGCACCATACGCCACGGCAGCTTCACCCTCCAGCGACTCACTGAGCGGTTTTGGTTCGGCTTCGGGTGCGGCGAAAGCTCCACTTGGTAGAGCCAGGAGTGTTACCGCAAGAGCCCAACTGAGCGATCGACGTCGGAGGTGTACCATGTCATTCCAAAGTCATCTGCAGCGGCGATTTGGGCGCCGGCGCAGACGATGGCAAGGGAGGTGGCAACGGCGCTGTGGGAGTGCCGTGGAGTGAAGCTGCGCTGGATGATGAACCGGCGCTCGAGGATGGAAGCGCGTTAGCGGGACGTGGTCGCGGACCAACCCCAACCGCCGGCGCGTTCGACGCCGGGGACGCCGAGGTGCTCGCGCTCGGCGCAGCGGCGCGTGCACCGTCGGTGGATGGGTTCGATGAAGCGCCCTGCAACGAAGCGGCGGTGGACGGCGGGACCGCTTGGCGCGGGGCGGCGCTCGCCTCCGTGGGGGCAGTGACCTCGCTGACGTTTGGTTGTGAACTACCGACCGCCGGCGACACGACGGCATCGTCCGTCGACGGTGAGGCGACGCGGTACACTCCGAAACCAACGGCCGACAACGCCACCATGCCGGCAACCGACCATCCCAGGGCACGACGCGGTGGCGGTGAGACGCCGGGGGCAAGAGGCCGGGCGTTTGGGTCCCCCGCTGGCGAGACGGAAGCAGCCAACGTCCGATCGGAGAGTGCATCGCCGAGCGGACGGATTGGCTCGGGCTGGCTGTCGGAGAGCGCTTGGAGTGGTCCGTGGGTCCTTTGGACGGCCGCAACGAACGCCTCGGCCATGGCCTTGGCCGAAGGGTGACGATGCGCCGGGTCGGTAGCCAATACGCGCTCCATCCATGCGTCTACTTCAGGGCCGAGCTCCGCGCGCCAGTGCGACGGAGGCCTGAACTTGCCCGAGGTGATCGCGCTGAGCAGCTGCAGAATGGAACTTCCCGTGAACGGACGATTGCCGGTCAGCGCCAAGTAGCTGACGACGCCCAACGCCCAAAGATCCGTACGGAAGTCGATGGTGCTGCTCCCGAGCGCCTGCTCCGGGCTCATGTAATACACCGTTCCAACGACGGCGCCGGTGGTCGTCGTTGCGAAGCCAGACGCGGGGTCGCCCTTGGCTACGCCGAAGTCCAACAACTTGACGGTTATCTCGCCGTCGGCCTCCGAGAGAAAGAGGTTCTCGGGCTTGATGTCGCGATGGATGATGCCCTGAGCGTGCGTTCGAGTCAGGCCTTTGGCGATCTGCCGTAGCCAGTCGGCGTAGACGGCGACCGGAGCGACCCCTTCACGCTCCAGGTAGGCTCCCAAATCTTCGCCGTGCAAGTACTCCATCGCGATGAACGGTGTGCCCTGGTTGGACAGCCCATGGTCGAATACTTGAACGACGTGGGGGCTTCGGGCCTGGGCGGCGAGCGCTGCCTCGCGGCGGAAGCGGGACACGATGTCGGCGTTCGATGCGTGAGCGCCTTGGATGAACTTCACGACGACTTCGGTCTGCAGCGTCAGATGCTCGGCCACCCAAACACTGCCCATGCCGCCTTCCCCGAGCAGACGGGTCAAGCGGATGTTCGGCGTTACGAGGTCACCAGGGTTCATGTGTGGCTCCGAGGCGCGCGCTACGGCAGCACGACCTGAGTCAGAAACGCGTCGTAACGACCGGCGTTCGTCGCGCCGAAGTCTCCGGAGGTGTCACCGCTCACGAAGATTCGACCTTCGGTAACCGCGAGTCCGTAGCCATACTCGGGCGTGCTCGTGCCGATCACGTGAGTGACCGCGTCCGTCCCGTCCAGATCGTAACGCCGCACGAAGACTTGGTCATCGGCCAAGTTCGATTCGTTACCCCATTGCCCGGCGACGTAGAGCGCTGATTCGTGGACCGCGACGGCCATTGCAGCGTCCTCCGCGTTGGTGCCGAACTGATCGATCCAAAGCAGTTCACCTGCAGCATTTCGTTTACTGACCCAGGCGTCTACCCCCTGCAGGTCCGTCGCTCCGAGCCTTCCGTAGCTGTACCCCGCGACGTAAATGTTGTCGTCCTCGTCGGTGGCTACGGCCAGTGCAACGTCCTCGGCGTTCGACCCGAACGACTTCTGCCACACGACGACGCCCTCGGACGTCAACTTGAGCAGCGTGACGTCGTCACCTCCGAAGCCGGCCACCGTGTTACCAACCGCGACGATGTCTCCGGCAGCGTCGACGGTGATCGACGAGCCGCGGAAGTCTGCATCGTCCGAGCCTATCTGCTGACTCCACTCGTGAGCACCCGTGGCGCTGAAGGAGCTGACGAAGAAATCCGCGCCATCCGCGTTGTAGCCGGCGAACGCGCCATACGTCCGACCGGTGACCACGAGTGAACCCGCGGCAGTCTCCACTACGGAGTAGGCCATGTCGAGGTTCGGCGTGCCGTACTGAATCGTCCACGCGACGTCGCCGTCGGCGTGATAACGCCGCAGGAAAAGGTCGGCGAAGGCCGCGGCCCCCTCGGCCAAGTCACCTTCCGTCGAGCCAACGACGGTCACGTCGCCGTTGGCGTTTGCCACGACATCGTGCGCTCGGTCGTACGTAGAGGTGCCGAACTGCTCGCTCCAAGCTACCACGCCCGTCTGCGTGCGCTTCTGAACGAAAGCGTCCCACCCTCCCGCGTTTTCCGCGAACAGGGCACCGTCGGTGTAGCCAACCACGTACACGGAGCCCGCTGCGTCGACCGCAACGCCGCTGGCGGTGTCGCCCTCCTCGCTGCCGAACTGCAATACGACGTCGCCAGGGGCACACGTCACGTCTTCAATGGGTGAGCCGTCGCTCTGTTGCTGTCGGAAGCCACAGTGCGTAAACGGTGAACACGCGGGCGAGTTGCTCGCCGCGCTAAATGTCTCGGGTGGACACGGCTGACAGATGCGGTCGAGCTCGTCCGTCCCCTCGGCGAGCACGTAGTGACCGGCGTCGCAGCTCTGCCACGGCCGGCACTCACCATCGTCGAAGTAGCTCCCGTAAGTACACAGCGCGTCGGTGTCCGTTGGGTCCGAGGTGGATCCGCTGCTCTCCAACGAAACACTTCCACTGAAAGGGGAGCTCGTGCTGGCGTAGGCGCCGTCACCGGTCGCACTGGTAGTGGGCTCGGTGGTTTGTGGAGCTCGAGAACCCGACCCGGTACCCGCGTCGAGGCTCGCGGTACCGCCTTCCGTTGCCGCGCTCATCGGCCGCGAAGTTTCGCTGAACGTGACGTTGGAGTGCCCGCCGTCACGCTCGGACCCAGCGGTGGCATCCGAAACCGCCGCATCCCCAGCCGACGTCTCACCGGCGTCGGCGCCACTTGGAGCCTCCCAGGTAAGCGTCGCCTCCAAGCCCGGCTCGTAGTCGGGAAGCTCGGAGGCGTCGAGGTCACTCGCGACGCACGTGCCATCCTCGGGATTGCAGGTCTGTTGACCGCTGCACACGGGCGCCGCCGGATTGCTTGGCGCACAACGCGCCCCGAACAACAGCGGCACCGCCGCGTAGCGGTCCTTGGGGATGTTGACGATGGTGAACGTTCGACGGTCGAGGCGGTCGTTGCCCTTCCACAAACTTCCGTCGATCGTTACCTCGGTGGTGGAGCCCGGCTTGGCCTCGAGCGTGATCGTAACTGGCAGTTCCGCTTCGTCGGGGACGGCCCAGCGCGCCTCGTTCGCGGACTGCTCTGGAGCGGCGTACGTAAGGCGCAGGCCGTCCGGCTGCAGACTCCCGTCTCCAGCGACCATCAGCACCAGTCCGCCGCGGGTCGCCGCGTCGTTGCATGCTGCACACGAAACCGCCACCAAGCACAGACACCAGGACCGCATCATCTGGCAGTGACGCGTACTGGAGTCTGAGACGCGGGCAAATGCCGATCCCCCGCGCCCGAGTGAGGTTAGGAGGAATCCTCGGCGACAATTACCGTATCCGCGAAATTGTGACGCGTTTCCGCGCGGCTCTCGACCGCACGACGGCGCTCATGCGCCCCCACTTCGCAGCGGCAGCAGCTCACGGTGACGGTGCACGTGCGACTCAGTCTTCACCGAGCATGGCCTGGTGACACGTCCCGCAAGTGACGAGCAACTCGGCGTACAGCGCTGCGCGGTCGGGCATCGACTTCTTCGCTGGCGCCTTTGCGACGAGCTTGACGAAGTCGGCCGCGGCGCTGCGCGCGTTCACGCCGCCCTCTTTCAGTATCTCGGCGGGAAATGGATCGGTGCTGAGCTCCTTCGCGCCAGCGTACCATGCCGCGTCCGAAGGGACCGATAACGCCTCCCAGAGCCGCTCCGTCGCCCACGCATGGTGAGCCATTCGACTCTCCACTGTCTCACCGCGAGCGGGGGGTGCGTCCTTCGAGGGCTCTGGACCTCCAAACTTCACGTGACACGCGCCGCAAGCCACGCCCAAGTCCGCGGCGGCGGCGGCCACCACCGCAGGCGCGCTGGCGTCGGTGATCCGTTGCGCGGTCTGCTGCATGTCGAGAATGAACGGCCGCCAACCGTCCGGAGCCTTGTCCACGGTCTGGGCGTTGGCGATGACAGTCGCGGGGTTCGACGCCAGATCGGGCCGCCCATCGATCACTGCCTGCCGGATCAACAGAGCGTCCGTGAAGTGCGCTTGCATGATGCGCCCCGACGAGGCTCCGTGCGGTGGGACATCTAGCTGAGCCCCGGTCCCCGGTGCCCCCGACGTCGCCTCACTGGTGGCGGCGGCTTGGTCGTCGGCGTTGGGCGCACTCGAGCTCGCATCTGCCGAGTTCGAAGCCTCCGGCGTGGTCGCGTCCCCCGCAGGCGTGGTAGTCGGCTTCGCCGAACCCCCACAGCCTAGAAGTGCCAACCAGACAATCGACCCGACCATGACGCTTTGATGCGTTGTGCGCATGAGACGCTCCTTTGTTAACTTACATCATTCTCACGATTGCCGCCCCCGGTGCACTGAACAGCAAACCTCGACGGCCTCGTTTCAGTGAGCATCAGCGCGTGTTGGCCGTCAAGGATTCGAAGCCGAAGCACTCGCAAAGCGACCGGCTGCCGGAACGCCGCGCACAAATTTCGTGCAACTGCCACGGATACGCAAAACTTGAGCTCAGTCGCTCGAGGTAAACACGAGCTCGAGGTAGCTAGGCGCGAGCTCGCCGCTGCACGTCGCGCGCCCTCAGAGGGCGTCGAGCACGCGCTGGACGATTTGTCGCGGCACCACGAAAACCGCGCTCGGCTGCGTGGACACCGGCATCACGTAAAAGATGGCCACGTCGCGGAACACGTCTCCGCGCCCAACGACCCACCGGTCCTCCTGCATCCGATCGTCCACGCGACGCGTCATCTTCACGTCGAGGATCGGCCTTTGGAAGCCGTAGACTTCGGGGGCGGCCTCCGCCTTGCCGCTCTTGACGAGCGCGACAGCGCCCTCCGGCCGCAGCATCGACAACGCGTCCACGAGCGTCGCTTGGTCGGCAACGTCGGTGCCCGTCAATTGGTCGCCGAGGCGGCGCAGCGTCACCTCGCGCGCGCCAGCGCGGAGCACGAGAGACTGCACGGTTTGCGGGTCGAAGAGGAACGCTGAACGGTCGACGACGAGTGCAGACAAAGCGTCGACCACCGAGGCGCGCAAGGTGAACACGGCTGGGTTCGGCGAGAGCTGCGCGTAATACGCACCGTCCGCCGCGCGACCGCCGACCAACAACACGCGTTCCGCCGCAACGGTATCCGGAGGTTGTCCCG
>CBINDO010000101.1:0-24157 GCA_966249405.1 uncultured bacterium
ACAAGATCAAGCCGAAGAAGTTCGCGCAGACCGACATCGACGAGGTGATCATCGGTCACACCAACGAGGCGGAGTACAAGCGTCTGGTGAACAACGAGTTCATGGAAGCTCTCCGCGATCGTACGATCAAGATCGACATCCCTTACATCACGCGTTTGTCCGACGAGATCCGCATCTACGAGAAGGAGTTCAACTCGAAGAAGGTAAAGGGCAAACACATCGCGCCGCACACCGCGGAGGTGGCTGCGATGTGGGCGGTCTTGACCCGGCTCGAGGAACCCAAGAAGCACAACCTGCAGCTCATCCAGAAGATGAAGCTGTACGACGGCAAGGCGCTGCCGGGGTACTCGCAAGACACGGTCAAAGAGCTGCGCAAAGAGACGAAACAAGAGGGCATGGCCGGGATCAGCCCGCGCTACGTCCAGGACAAGATCTCGAACGCGCTCGTCAGCGACGTGGCCGAAGGCACGATCAATCCCTTCATGGTTCTGAACGAGCTCGAGAAGGGCTTGGTGGGACACTCGTTGATCACGGCCGAAGATCAGCGCAAGCGCTACCAAGAGTTGATCGGCGTCGTGAAGGCCGAATACGACGAGATCGTCAAGAACGAGGTTCAACGCGCGATCAGCGCCGACGAAGAAGCCATCGGCAAGTTGGCGGCGAACTACATCGACAACATCAAGGCCTACACGCTCAAAGAGAAGCTCAAGAACCGCTACACCGGCCAAGACGAAGCACCGGACGAGCGCTTGATGCGCTCGATCGAAGAGAAGATCGAGATCCCGGAGAACCGCAAAGACGACTTCCGCCGCGAGATCATGAACTTCATCGGTGCCAAGGCGATCGAAGGCAAGAAGTTCGATTGGCAGTCCAACGACCGCCTGCGTCGCGCCCTCGAGCTGAAGTTGTTCGAAGATCAGAAGGACAGCATCAAGCTCAAGACCCTGGTCTCAGCGGTCGTGGACAAAGAGACTCAGGAGAAGATCGACATCATCAAGAGCCGCCTCATCCGCTACTTCGGTTACAACGAAGTCAGCGCCACGGACGTGCTCAACTACGTCGCGTCGATCTTCGCGCGTGGTGATGCCAAGGGCTGACGCGCCTACGCCCTGAGGCGTAACGCTGGTTGGACCACGAGAGGGGGTGCCGTTAGGCTCCCCCTCTTTGATTTTCGAGCCTTCGAGATACGGGAGCCGCCGTCTTTCCGCCGCTCAGCCGTTCCGTGCGACAGCCAAACGTGCGCGTTCGACGGAAGCCGCCGCAGGAGCGGTTTCCGTGAGACGAGTGGCGCAAACCCTGCTTGCCTGGTACAATGTAGGCCAAAGCATCAAACGGGGGTTACCGTGTGGCTCATTGCGTGTTTGGTAGGTGGCGTTTTGTTTGCCGAGGTCTACGGCTACTGGCTGCACCGACTCATGCACAGCGATCGCATCGCCTTCATGAGCCGCAACCACATGATCCACCATTTGAGGCTGTACGGGCCGCGCATGAAGCAGCGGCCGGAAGCGGGTTACCGTTACGCCGTGGCCGGGCGCGCCAATCTCGGGGGCATTGGGATGGAGTGGCTGGTGCCGATAGGGGTGACGATCGCCGCGATCTTGGTGACGTTCCGCGTCTTGGGCGGCAGCTGGTTGCAGGCTGCGACCTTTCTCGGTTCGGCGTTGTTGTATTCGTACTTCCTGTTCTGGCTCCTGCACAACGCGATGCACCAGCGTGAGACGTGGATGTTGCGCCAAGCGTGGCTCGAGCCCTGGTTCCTCGCTGCGCGACGACGTCACGACATCCACCACGTGCGTTTGAACGCCGAAGGCCAGCTCTACGCGAACTTCGGTATCGGATTTGGTGGGATGGACCGCATCTTTGGAACGCGGTACGCGCAGGCCACCCGTGTCGAAGACGCGGCGCTCGAGCGCGCCCACGAGCGTTACCGCGAGATCCTGCAGTGACAGGTGTGGGACTTAGAGCAGACGCGCGTGGCGCAACGGCCGCCTGAGCCTGAGGCCTAGCGCCACCAGCCCGAACAACGCCATCAACGGCGCATGCACGCGCGTCGTGCCCGGGCTGACCGAGCACGTCTCGGAAGCCAACGTAGTAGTGGGCTCACTCGGGTCCGGGGTGGCGTCTCCGGTTTCCCCCTGGGGTGGCCCGGCGTCCTCTTCGGGCGTCTCGGTGCTCACCGCGGGCGCGCTGGCGACCGGTGGTTGTTCACCTCCTGCCCACACGGGGAGCGGCGCCCCTAACGTGCGGTTCGCCTGTTCGGCCGCCGCCACGAGCAAGGCTTCGAAGGCGGGTACCCCGACGTAAATGGGCGATTCGCAACCTTCGGCACCGCGAGACAACACGCCGATGACTTGGCCGTTGGCGTCCAGGGCTGGGCCGCCCGAGTCTCCCTTGCAGGCGCCTTCCGAACCAAGGAACTCTTGGGATGCAACCGTGTTGTCGGCGCACTGGTTGCTTTGGCCACAGGCTACGGACAGATCGCTCCTCGAATGGCGGATGCCGTATTGAGCCACGTTTTCGTCCGGATCGCTGCCACCGTACCCGACGGCGCTATACGTCTCACCACTCTGGATCATCGGTGAGAACCGAGGTTCGGCCGGGACGGCCACGAACGCTGGTACGGGCTCGGTCAACAACACCACGGCGATGTCGTAACCACACGTCAGGTCCGAGTCCGAACTCACGAGCACCGAGTGCGCGTCGAACCAGCGACTCGCGAGCGTCGGCTCCACGTCGTTGGAGAACTTCAGCTCACTGGGAGCCACGGTTGGACCGAAACGGTCCGTCGCGCAGTTGACGTTACCCTCCGGCGTCGGGGCCACGCAGTGCCTCGCCGTGAGCATGAGTTGTGGTGAGATCAGGGTCGCCGAGCACAACTCGTTGAACCCGGTGACCCTGGCCAATACGCGGAACACCTGTTTGGACTCGGCGTCGACCTCTCCGCCTTCGACCTTGGCAGAGACAACCCCCGTCTCCGAGACCGACCCGCCACTACATGCGAGCGCCGCCAGCGCGGGAAAGCTGCCCATGACGAGTCGCGCGAGCCGATGACGACGAAGCAATTGCACTGACCCTCAGTCTAGTTCAAACGGCGCGAGCGCCTAGGCTGCGCGGCGGGGCGAGACTTTGATTCCTTTGGCTTGGCACTCGGGACCCTCACTCCTAGACCCAGCCTCTCGGCAAATCTCCGGTGCGGGTGCACCCCGGAGGGGCGGACTTCGTCCTCGGGCGCACCCCCGCGGCTTGTTGGAACCCCGACTGGTGACTACGCTTTCGTAGCTGGTTTGCTCGTTCGTGGTGGTCAGGGCGCGACGCCTGCCGCTACGTGTTTTAACCGTCCCAGTGTGCGCGAGTCCCCCTCATGAAGCCTATCACGTGCCTGCTCGTCCTACCTGTCCTGGTCGCCGGCGCCGTCGGCTGTAGTGGGCAAGAGGATGCACTGGGTGGTGTGGGTGAGCAGGAGGGTGAACCCGACGCTGCTACGACTTCGGACGCGCAAGCGTCGAACTCGACCTCGTCCGATCCCGTGCTGACTACGGAGCCGCAGCCAGACGCGGCAGTTGCTTTGCCCGGCGAGGCGTTTGGGTTCGACCTCGCGGAGTCGGTCTTCGTCGAACTCAGTGGGCCAAGCGTCGTCACGGGCTCGAGCGCGGAACGACTCGATTGGGACCTACGGTTCGACGGTTATCTGGCGTTCACCAACGGCGGTGCTGCCGGGGTCGGCAAGGGAGCCGCGTTTGGGCCCTCCACGGAGCTCGATTTGCTGTTCGATACGATCCCCGACGTGCCGATGCGTGCCGACCTCTCGGACGGTGCACTGGCGGGTTGGTTCTGGTTCTCGGACATCGGCGTCGTCAGTCGTTACCGCATCTACGGCATTCGCGACGCGGCCGACCGCAACTTCAAGGTGCAAATCCTCGACTACTACGACGAGGTCGACGGACAGCGGGTCTCGGCCATGTACAGCATCCGGTACGCGGAGCTGACCGAAGGGCAGGAGGGGGAGGCCATCGAGCTTCGAGGCATCGACGCGACCGCGGGTGGGATCAGCGCGCCGGCCGATGCTCCCGCGGGCTGCGTAGACTTGACGCGCGGTGAGGTGCTGGCGCTCACCAAAGACCAATGGTCGTCCCGAGACGATTGGCATCTGTGTTTCCAGCGCACCGAGGTGTTCTTGAACGGGGGCCTGTCGGGGCCCGGTGACGTCAAGGCCGTCGATCTCGACGTCGACCCCGAGACGGGGGAAGACCCCGGGCTCAGCGACGCGGAGATGCTGCGCACCGCGGAGTCCGAACTCGAACGCTTCGACGCGGTGACCCGAGACGACCTCGACGCGTCGTACCTCGGGTGGGACAAAGTCTATGAAGTGTTGCCGCGCATCGGTACGCGTTGGGTCATGGGGACCGCCGAAGCCCCGGAGCCGGTGCCCGGCACCTGGTTCGTGCGCGGCGCAGACGGGGAGAGTTACTTCGCGATCTACTTTACGGAGGTCACGCCGAGCACGCAAACCGAGCCGCCGCGCGTGCAGATGCAGGTCAAGCCGCTGCGGCCAATCGAGTGACCGTTGGGCACATCCTAACCCCAGAGTTCGGTTCAGGTGAATCGAACTCGGCAATGTAGCAGTCCCACCGGCTGATAGTTTGCCGTCCAAGTAGCGATTCGAACGCCCTCACACCCGGCGCGGCGGCAATCGCGGTAACGTCAACACAGCCGGACCGCGGGTTTAAGGCAATTCGCGCTTGAAACACGCGAAGATGCGAGTGGTTCCACCCTGCATGGCCGAGCTGAACGTCACGAGTTCCCAGCCCTCTGCTCCGAAATCGGGCCGCAGCTCCGCCCCATCGTCGAGCTCGCCCCACTTCAAATTGGCGCACCGGTGCTCGAAGCGTTTACCCAGGGCTTGTGCTCCTGCAGTGGGGACGATGAGCTCCTTACCCACGACGCCCGCCGCGCATCCCACCACGAGCGCCATCCCGATCAGACCGACTGCTTTCGTCATGATCGCTGATACAGCTCGGCTCGGGCGGCGCGGACAAGTATTCGTCGCTGAAAACCTTGCGCGCGAGCTCCACGCGACTCCCAGCGGCGGTCGCGTGCCCTGTGCTGCGGTGACGGGCCCCAACGAACGCGGGGCAGGCACCTAACGGCGTCAGCCCCGCTACAGGCAACGTCAGCGCCGTTGGACCGCTGGCGTGACGCAAGCGCAATTGGATGGGCGCTTGATGTTGTTTTCTTGAGTCAACGGGACGGGATGCCCGAGTCGCGACGGATGCCGGAGGCGCGGATTTGCTGCTCGAGCACCTTGAAACGGTGAGTGAGGGCGTGAACTAGCGCGCCGACCCAACTGTTGACGCCGAGACCTTCGGCGACCGTCTTCTTGTCCAACACGAGCAGAGTGACTTGGTCGACGGCGCGGACCGTGGCGGCGCGCGGTTCGTCGAGGACGAGCGCGAGTTCACCGAACACCTCGCCCGGACCCATCGTCGCGAGCGTCTCTTCACCGTTGCCGACGCCGCGGGTGGCTCGGCACTCGCCGCTCACGATCAGATACGCGCTGTCACCGATGTCGCCCTCGCGAATGATGACGGCCCCAGGTTCATAGGTGCGGGTCGGCAAATGCAGGCCGCCGCCCAAGAAGTCTTTGACGTCCTTTTGGAGCTCGACGACCGTTTGGTAGCGGTCGGCGGGGTTGACGGCGATGGCCTTGTCCACGATGTGACAAATGCGTTGTGGCGCCGCGATGCGTTGCGCGACGCCCAGTTTGGTCGCGACCAACTCGACGGGGATCGTCTTGCCCTCTTTGGCGCGCTCGATGATCTGGTCTTGGTTGCGGATGTCGCCGTAGGGTAAACGGCCCGTCAAGATCTCGTAGAGGATGGCGCCGAGACCAAATACGTCGCTGCGCTCGTCCATGTCTTTGGGGATGCCGCGGGCTTGTTCGGGCGACATGTACGGTGGCGTGCCGACCGGACCTTTGGCTTCCATTTGGCTCCGCGAGCCCGAGTAGGGACGGGACTTGGTGAGACGCGCCAAACCCCAGTCCATCACGTACACCTGACCGAAGTCGGCGATCATGATGTTCTCGGGCTTCAGGTCGCGGTGCACCACCCCGCGGTGGTGCGCGTACGCGACGGCGTCGCAACACTTGAGGAACACCTCGAGCCCCTCGCGCAGGCGTTCACTCGAGCCGACGGGCCGTGACTTGTGACGCAGCCAGGTGTCCATCGGCACGCCCTGCACGAGCTTCATCGTGAAATACGGGACGCCGTTGTCGCCGATCGAGAGCTCGTGGACGGGCACGATGTTCGGGTGCTCGAGTTGCCCGGTCATCTGGGCCTCCGCGATGAAGCCGTCGCGATACATCGGGACTTCGGCGAGGTTCTTGTCCAGGCGTTTGAGCGCCACGTGACGCAGCAAGTTGCGGTCGGTCGCCGGGTGAATGCGCCCCATGCCACCGCGGCCGAGCTCCGGATACAGGACCAGGTGGGCGGGCAGCGGGATGCCTTCTTCTTCGATCTCCTCCGCAGACAGGTCGTGATCACCCGTCGCAGGGATGCGTTCGATCACGGTGACCGGACCAAGAGAGTCGTTGTCTTGCTCGTGTGAGGTGTTGGCGCCGGACGACGTTGGGCTCATAGGGGCGGGGCTCCAGGTTTCGTCCCGCAGGCTACAAGGGATCGGGTCCTCGCCGGGGGCAAAAATGGAGCGGGTGCGGATTTCGCGGTGCCCACCTTGCGGATTTTCTCGCACTCTGGCACACGCCTGGCACAACGCGTGCCGCGCTTGGCACATCGCCCCCGCTCTCCCCACGAAAGGTCCTGCCCATGTTCAACACCCGTTCAACTTTTCCTGTGAGCACTCGATTGCGTCGTGGACGCCGCCGTTGGTGGGGGCTGGTGCCATTGGCCGTGTTGACCACGAGCTCCGTCGGGTTTGCTCAAGACGACGACTCGGCCGCAGAAGTCGACGCTGCCGAGGAATCACCGGTCGAAGAGGAGGCCACGACCGAAGGCGGCGCCGAGGCCAACGCGGAAGCGGATGCGCCGGTGCGGGAAGAGATCTCGTCGCCACCCGATAGCAAGGACCGGGGGAGCGGGATCTGGGAAGACCCCAAGCAGACGTATTACTTCGTCGGTGCGCGTTACCGGCTGCAGGTGATGCCGAAGTTCGTGCAGAATTGGTTCGCCGAAGGTGGTGAGACGTTGACCGTTCACACGCCGGGCCTCGAGTTCGGGATCCGTCAGGATGGGTTCGAGTACAACATCTTCGGCATGCTCGGCATGTACGACATGACCAACGTGCCCTTCAAAGGCAAGAGCGACGTGGAGTTGGCGTGGGAGACGATCACGGCCAACTACAAGGTGTTGTTCTTGGGTTCAGACTTCATGTGGAGCACCCCCGAATTCGCGCAGGGGTTGTCGATGATCTATGGCGCCGGCATCGGTCTCGGCATCGTGTTTGGCGACATGCAGCGCACGCAGGCTTACCCGGATGGAAATGGCAGCTACATTCCGTGCGCAGGCACCTTCAACCCGGATCCGGCGTACTGCGACAACATCAACGACCACTACAACGGCTACGTCGAACCGACCTGGGCCGACGGCGGTTCCAGTCCGGTGGTGTTCCCATGGATCGCAGGTCAGCTCGGGTTGCGCTACAAGGTGCACAAGAACTTCGTGGCAAGGCTCGAAGGCGGATACGCGATCTCGAGCTTCTTCGTCGGGCTCGGCGCGGACTACGGTCTGTAACAGACAGGGGGCTCTCCACATCAGCGAGAGCAACGAGGGCGCGTGGAATCAACGATCAGTCTACCAGCACGATATCAAGCACTGACCCGCCTCGGTGGAGGCGGGGGCGGCGAGGTGTGGGAAGTCCAGGACCGCTACACGAGCGAGCATTTCGCGCTCAAGGTGCTGGCTGAAGACGCTACCGAACACGAGATGGCGGCGCTCGTCCGTGAGACGGTCGCGCTCTCCGGTTTGGAGGGGATCGGGTTACCACAAGTCATGCGGTTCGGTCGGCTGCCACACAGTGGCCGACCATACTTGATCCGGGAGTTGGTGCGCGGCTCCAGCTTGGAGCAGCTGCTGGCTTCCACGACTCGCACGAAACTCATCCTCAATGCGCTCGCCAGAGCGGCGGACCAACTGACGTTGATCCACCGCGCTGGTTTCTTCCACGGCGACGTCAAGCCGGCCAACATCATCGTCGCCGACAGCGGCGAGGTGACGCTCGTGGACTTGGGGCTCGCCGCGCCGTGGCGTGACTCGGGCGTGATGGCACGGGGCCTCACCCCCAAATACGCGGCGCCCGAGCTCTTGGGTGGACGCCCGCTCACGGTGCGTGCAGAAGTTTACGCGCTCGGCGTCGCGCTGCGCGAAGCGGTCGAGCGCGGAGAGACCTCGCTCGGGATCCAGCTGATCCGTGCTTTGCTCACCGTTGCTCAGCGTGCCACCGCCGTCGAGCCCGACGAGCGTTATCCCTCCGTCGACGAGTTCGCGACCGCGCTGCGGCAGGCGGCGCTCATCGAGCCGGGCAACGAGCGCATCGACCCCACACACACTTGGCCGATCGTCGGCAACGAAGGTACCGCCAATCGCTTGGTGCAATGGGTTACCACGGCAAAACCGGGCACGGCGATCCAGGTGCGCGGTCCGCTCGGGTCCGGGCGCAGTGTGCTGCTACGCCGCTTGGCGTGGTCGCTCGGGATCGAGGGCCGACCGCTCGTGTGTGTGGACGCGGGGATGGGCGAAGATCTGACGGGAGTGCGCTCGGAGATCGAGGGTTTTGCTCCCGAACGGCTCACGATCATCGCCGACGACAGTGACGAGCTCAGCCCCGAGATGACGGCGTTGATCGATACGGCGCGGCGCGCGGGGGCGGTCGTAGTCACCGCGGGTGAATGCGCGGGAGATCCCGACTGCGAAGTGTTCGAGGTTCCTCCGCTCGGGGAACACGCGGCGATCGAGCTCTTGCGCCGTGCTGTGCCGTCGCTCACCGAGCGCTTGGCAAAAAAGATTGCCGCCGCTGCCGCGGGCATCCCTGGGCGGCTCAAACACGCTGTCGGCCTCATCGCTCAGCAAGCGGCCGCTTCAGAGGAAGACGTCGACCGACTGCTGGCGGGCGTCGACTTGGAGGAGGCAGAAGGCGTTCCCGCCGAGCCGCTCGAGCGCGCGCTGCACTTTTTGCAGCGGGGGCGTTACAAAGACGCGGAGACGGCGCTCAGCCGCGTGGAGAACGGCGACGCGCTGGTGATCGCCGTCGCGGAAGCACGGCTGCAAGTGGGGCTCGGTGAGCCGCGGCTTGCTTACGAAGCGTTGGACAAAGTGCGCGCCTTGGCTGAGCAACGCCGCGGCACTGAAGAGGCGATCGCGTGGCAAGTTTGGCTCGGGCGCGCCAGTGTTGGTGTAGCTCGTTATGCCGAAGCGCTCGAGCTGTTGCGTCCGGTGCGCGACGTGGGCGGCACGCTGGGCGCGCTTGCGCTCGCGTTCGAAGGTCTGGCGCTCAGTCACATCGACGACGTCGACAGCGCCCGCGCGTCACTCGCCGCCGCGGTGCGGGTCGCGCGCGCCGCCAACGACGTGGTGACCGAGGGCCTCGCGCATGCGTGTGAAGGCGCCGTTCTGAACAAGGCTGGAGAGATCGACGCGGCGCAGAAGGCCTACGAAGCGGCGCTCACGTGTTCGCAAAATGGCGGTGACGCCGGGACGTTGTGCAACGTGCAGTTGAACCTCGCCGTGCTCCACCAAATGAAGGGCGATGTGGCGGCCTCGATCGAGTTCTTCCAGGCTGCGGCCGACATGGGGCGCCGTTCGGGGCGGCGGGCGACGATTCGCAATGCATTGCTCAACCTGGCGCACCTCGACTTGATGCTCGGGCGTCTGGCACGCGCGCGCGCCAACATCGACGCCGTGGAGGAGCAGAAGGAAGTTCTGCCTGCCGTCGTACGGGCGCAGCTCAAAGCCGCGCGCGCCGAGCTGTTTGCCCGCAACGGGGATGCGGAGGCGGCCATCCGCGCGTTTCGCGAGTCGGCGATGGAATGGGAGGCGCAGGGTTCGGGGATCCGCGGGGCAGAGCTCCGTATCGAGGCGATCCTACTCGCCGCGCGGCAACCCGACGCGAATATCGGCGAACTCTCGGCCGAGGTGGCGCGCGCCAAAGCCCAGTTGGCAGACACTCAAGCGCATCGACACTCGGTCGCGTTGGCGACGGCCAAGGTGGCGATCGCTGCCAATGACGAAGCCGCAGCTCGGGCGGCCTTCGACGAAGGCCTCGCGGCAGCTCGTGAGACACACCAGAAGGACTGGGAGTGGCGGATCCTGGCCGAACGCGCCGAGCTCGAAGAGAGCTGCGGACAACGTCTCACGGCGCGTCGTGACCGCATCGATGCGGTCACCGTGCTCGAGCAAATCGCGACCCGACTCCCGCGTGATTTACGCGAGGTATTCTGGAACGATCCTCGCCGCCGCGCGCTTCGGGCCAGCGTCGACGTGTCGCTCGGCGTGGCCGAGACGCACATGGCCTACATGCCAGTGCAAGCCGACACCACGAGTTTGTCTCGCTCCATCAGCACGTCGACCTCGGCGACCCCATACGAGCAGCGCCTCGGACGGCTGCTCGAGATCAACCGCGAGTTGCTCGGGGAGGTCGATCTCGGCAAGCTGACGGCGCGCGTGATCGGTTTTGCCGTCGAGTTGCTCAACGCCGAGCGTGGTCTCGTGATCTTGCGCGAGAGTGACGGCAGCCTGCGCGCCTACTCGTCGAGTGTGCGCCCGGGGGATTCGAGCCAAGTGCAGTTCTCCCGCTCGATCGCCGAACGCGTCATGGAGACCCGCGAGGCCTTCTTCAGCTTGAGTCCACGCGACGATCAACGCATGCGCGCGTTCCAGAGCGTGCACCACTTGAGCCTAGAGTCGGTGGTATGTGTGCCCATCATCGCGCGCCAAGCCGAACCGATGGGCGCTCTATACGTCGAGAATCGACATGAATCGGGGCGCGCGTTCCAGCGCGAGATCCCGACGCTCAAGGCGTTTGCCGACCAAGTGGCATTGGCGTTCGAGACCGCGCGCCTGATCGCCGAGAACAAGAGCCGCGCCATCGAGCTGGCCGAAGCCAACGAGAGCTTGCGCAAGACTCAGGTCGAGCTGCGGGAGGCTTTGGGGTTGCGCACGGAGCGGTTGCGTGAGACGCGCAAAGAGCTGCGTGAGACACGCGACATGCTCTACGGCCACTTCGGCTACCAGGGCCTCGTAGGCACCAGCGGCGCGATGAGGCGCTGTTATTCGCTCATCGAACGCGTCAAGAGCATGGACGTGCCGGTGCTGATCACGGGTGAGAGCGGCACCGGCAAAGAGGTGGCGGCGCGCGCCATTCATCGCGCGTCCGACCGCAACAAGAAGCCGTTCTTGGGTATCAATTGTGGGGCTATCCCGGAGCATCTACTCGAGAGCGAGTTGTTCGGCCACGTGCGCGGCGCGTTCACCGGCGCGGACCGCGACAAACGCGGCCTGTTTCGAGAGGCGGCCGGCGGCACCGTATTGCTCGACGAGATCGGCGAGATGCCGCAGAAGATGCAAGCCGGTCTCTTGCGCGTATTGCAGGAGCGCAAGGTACGCCCGGTCGGTGGCGCCCACGAGGAGCCGGTCGATTGTCGGTTCATCTTCGCGACGCACCGTGACCTGCGCCAGATGGTCAGCGACAACAAGTTCCGTGAGGACCTGTATTACCGCATCCACGTCGTGGAGCTACCGCTGCCGCCGCTGCGCGAACGGCTGGAGGACGTGGCGTTGTTGGTGGATCACTTCCTCGGCATCTTCGCGGCGCGTTACAAGCGAGACAAGAAGTCTCTCACCCGCGCCGCGCAACGCGCGATGCTCTCTTATTCTTGGCCGGGCAACGTCCGTCAGCTCGAGCACGTCCTGTTGAACGCGTGGATCTTGTGCGACGACGAGGAAATCGACCTCGAAGATTTGGGCATCCCGGGGGCAACGCGCAGCAGCCGCGGCGTCAAGAGTTCCCTGCCGGCGCCGGTTGGGTCCGAGCCGCCCGCGGCGGAGGGTGCAGGCAAGGCTCCGGACGACGTCGAGCGCCCGAATTCGGCGCGGACCGTCGACGCCGCTCGCGTGCCCCCGCTGCCGCCCAAACGAAGCGAAGCGCCGCCCGAGCCGCCGCCACCCTCCGAGCCACCGGAGTCGCAGGCGGCTTCGCCTTCCAAACGGGGCGCGACCACGCGTGATACCTATTCGTCTCACCGACGCTCCGAGAAGGAGCGAATCATCGACGCTCTCAAGGCCTGCAACTGGAATCGCGTGAAAGCGGCTGAGCTCAGCGGCATTCCGCGACGTACCTTCTACCGGCGACTGCGGGAGTACAAGATCCAGTGAACCGGTTCCAGCGCATCGATCGGTGGAAGCTCCTCCGCTCTGCCTTGCAGTTCGTTTGGCGAGCGACGACTCTGACGAGCCTCGGCGTCCTCGCCGTCGCCTCCTGTAAAGCCAAGGAGGCGGGGCCATCGCCGAGCCGCGAGGAGAGCGCCGCAGCAGTCGTCGAGGAGAAGCCAAAGTCGTTCCCGACGGCGCCACTCGGCGTTGGTGCGGAGGTCTTCGATTTCTCCGCGCTCGCTCATACCGGGCAGTCCGTGCGCCTGTCGGATTACCTGCAGAAGCCCGTCGTTGTTTACTTTTGCCCGCAAGATGCCCAGCCGATCTGCACCGCGCTCGCGACGTCCGTGCGTGACTTCTGGGCTGACCTCCACTCTCAAGTGGACATGGTCTATGCAGTGTCTCGCGAAGCGACGATCGTGCATCGCGAGTTCGCCGCGGACAACCATCTTCCGCAGCTCATGCTCTCGGACGCCGATGACACCCTGCACAAGGTCTTCGGAATTCAGCCTGGAGTGGTCGTAGGTTACCTGATCGGTGTCGACCGTAAAATCGTGCACGTCTTTGCCCCGCCCAATGCAGGTGGCTTCGGGCAGGAAGTGCTCTCGGTGATCGCCGCCAAGGGACTGAAGCGCCCAGACTTTCCGATCTAGGCGTTAACTTGTGGGCAGTGCCGGGCTCCGCGCCAATGCTGCACTGCGGCGCGATTTCCGGCTGAAAATGCGCCTCGTGTCGACCGTGCCCCACCGCGATCCAGGGAGTTACGGGCGGCTGAAGAGTGTGGCTCCGACGGAAAATTCGCCCTAGGGTTCTTGCGCCCAGCGCACCGCGGTCGTTCCCCGAATGCAAGTGCTTCATCCTGACTCTGACGGCTCGCTTTTGTTGAAGCGAAGTAAAGGCGGACGAGGATTGGTGTCGTAGTTCTTGGTAGTATCCGAAAGTAGTCTTTCCGGTAGGTATCCCAATGCGCAGTTCACGTCCTCTTTTGCGTGTTTCTCGGTCCACTCTTCTCGCCTGGCTGGCGCTGACCAACTTCGCGTGTAGCGCCGGCGGCGGTGACGGCGATGGCGTGCGTCAAGGGCTCGGCGGGTCGGACACTCCCGGCGGCGAGACGCCCGGCGGCGAGACGCCTGCGGGTGGTGGTGGCGGCGGAGGTGGCGGCGGGGGCACCGACGTTACCCCAACCGGGACCGGCGGCGGTGGAGGTGGCGGCGGCGGTGTGATCGTCGACGGCGACCCGATCGACGTACTCGAGGGCAACGAAGCTCCACCACCGAACTGCGGCAACGGTGAGTTGACCGCCGATGAGGCTTGCGACGACGGCAACAAGGTGTCCGGCGACGGCTGCGACGAGGCGTGCCTTTCCGTCGAGCCAGGGTTCAGCTGCGCCGCTCCCGGTCAGGCTTGTCGCGAGATCGCGCGCTGCGGTGATGGCATCGTGGCGATGACCGAGCAATGCGACGACGCGAACCCCGATCCCGGCGACGGCTGCTCCGAGCGATGCAAGGTCGAACGCGGCAAGAAGTGCGAAGGCGAGCCGAGCGTTTGCACCGACGCCGAGTGTGGTAACGGTCAAGTCGAGGGCGCCGAGAGCTGTGACGACGGGAACACCGAACCGTTCGATGGGTGTTCGTCGTTGTGTCTGCGCGAGCCCAACTGTGAAGGCACCTCGTGCACGTCGGAGTGCGGCGATGGTCTCCTGATCAACGAGGCTTGCGACGACGGCAACAACATCAGCGGTGATGGTTGCTCGGCGACGTGCGAGGTCGAAGGCGGCTTCACCTGCAACCAGGAAGCGTTGTGCGAAAAAGTGAACGGCGAGTGCGTACTGCGCGTGCCGGCGATCTTCCGCGATCACTCTTCGGACGAACCGGACTTCGACGCCCCTGGCGGCACGGACACCACGTGCGGCATCCCGGAAGCCGAGGAGGGTGAGCCCCCAAATCCCATTGTTCCCGGCATTGCTGCTGACACCCTGGACGCCGAAGGCCGGCCGGTGCTAGGCACTGCCCCGAGGAACGCTTGCATCGAAAGCGCTGAAACGTTTGCCACGTGGTTTCGCGAGGGAACACGCAAGGTGGGCGACATCGTCCTTTTCGACAATGGTGAGGGTGGCTACGTCAATCGCTTCGGCGCCAACGGCGAGCAGTTGATCGTTTCGGTGAAGACACCTCAGGAACAGCAGGTCAACAACGCCACGAGCCCCGAGACGTGTGCACCCGGTTGCTCGGAGCGTGTGCGCAGCGGGCTGCAATGCGACAACGTCTGCCGTCCGAATCACGACGCGGTACGTTCGGCCACCGACACTCTGACCCAACGCGAGAACCAGCTGGCGCAAGCCGAAGCGGATCTGGCCCGCGAGGAAGAAGCCGAGACGCCCAACGAGGCGCGTATCGCCGACATCACCGAGCAAATCGAAGACCTCACGGCACAGATCGAAGCGCAAACCGCGAACATCGAAACGCTCCAGGCAACCGCGGACGAGTGCGACACGGAATGCCAGACCGACTTCGACACGCAGGTCGACGCTTGTGTCGCCGACTGCAAGCCTTGCAGCTACGACCCCCAGCAGTACTGCACGGGCGGAGAGCTCCAAGCGTTCGATGGAACGCCTCTCTTCTTCCCCGTCGACGACATCACTGGCCCGACGCGCGACCCGGGCGAAGCGAATGTGCCCAAACAATACGGTTTCAACGGATGGCCTTCTGAAGAAGAGGCATTCGGTGAAGCGGTGATACACAACTTCAGCTTTACCAGCGAGGTGCAGTACTGGTTCCGCTACGAAGCAGACACCAACGCCACCCTGGCGTTCACCGGTGACGATGACGTGTGGGTGTTCGTGAACGGCAAACTCGCGGTAGATCTCGGCGGCATCCACGTGCCCATGGACGGCGAAGTCACCATCAACGCCCAGAGCGCGGCACGCTTCGGCCTCCAGCCGGGTAATGTGTATCGCATTGCGGTCTTCCAGGCCGAGCGCAAGCAGTCTGGTTCTTCCTTCCGTCTGACGCTCTCGGGCTTCGAAGCGACGCCCAGCGACTGCAACGCGGTATGCGGCGATGCCATCCTCAGCTTCGGCGAAGAGTGCGATGACGGCGTCAACGACGGTGGTTATGGCGAGTGCGACGTCGGTTGCAAACTCGGGCCATTCTGCGGCAACGGCATCGTCGAGGGCACGGAAGCCTGCGACAACGGTCCGCGTGGCGGCAATGGTTGCGCTGGTTGCCGCGTTTTGATGGTGCGCTGAGCTGCGAAAACCAACACCAGCCGGGGCTGCCGCACAAAAGCGGCGGCCCCTTTGCTTTCCGCAGCCTAAAGCCGGCTTGTCGTGTTGAAGGATCGGCCCAACACGCACCTTCCGTCGATGGCTCGGCGCCTTGCCACCACGCGGTAATTCGTGCCACACCGCAATTTCGCGAGTTCGATTCGAGGTGGTCGCCACCTTTTTGAGTACTCGGAGTTCGGCTCGAAGGTGGCGACCACCTCTGAAGTGAACTGCGAGTTCGGCACAGAAGCTGGTGACCAGCTCGATCGAGTACTCGGAGTTCGGCACAGAAGCTGGTGATCAGCTCGATCGAGTACTCGGAGTTCGGCTCGAAGGTGGCGCGCACCTTGGTAGCGAACTCCGAGTCCCCCCGTCGAGGTGGTGACCACCTTTGCCAAGCACTCCGAGTTGGCCCTCTTGGCTGGTCGGGACCTGTTGAGTGAACTCCGAGTTCAACTCGAAGGTGCGGAGGAGCTCCGCGGGGAGTCGGAGTTTGGCGGCAGGCCAGGCCCGCTTACAGTGGAGGTGGAGTCGACAGCCCGGACTGGCCCGCTGGTTGCTGCCCTCCCGTCTCGAGCGCTCCAAGGCGTCGGTTTCGTCCGCAGGGTTCGGGCGCTCTGGCTCGTGCGACCACGCCAAGTGCAGGCTAACGGGAAACGGAGCAGCCGCGTCTGCATCTGGTCTCACGCGGAACACTTGCGCGCTCGGCTCCCATCGAGACCACTGGAAGCGTGTCCTTTGGTGCGGGTGTCGAGTGGCGTTGCGGTTCGAACGCCTCGCCACAGGGGAGTCGCCGTGCACGTGGGGCTCGCGTCCGCCTCGACCGAAACCGCGTAGCCGCAACGCCCGGTGGGCTCAATGACCGCGTGTACGGATGCTCAAAGTCTTACAGTGTAGTTGCGCCGGGTGGTGAGAATATGCGGCTGCCACTTCGCGGTGAGCCCTCTGCCGCCTCGGTGCGTGCGCGATCGCCGTTAGGCTTTGAGCCCCGGCGAGCGTCTCGGGTAAGAATGAGGTCATGTTCGAGTCCGCTTCTGTTCGCTCACGGGATGCCCTGCGCGCCAATCGTCAGGCGCTCCCAGTTGATGACGTAACCCGTGGGGTGTTTGCGCGTAGAGCTGGTGGCCGTTGGTCGGCATTGGCAGCGCTCGTCCTAGTCTTTGGCTGTGGAGGTAAAGAGCGGTCGTTCGGTGAGCAGTCGGAGGGGGCAGACGCTGCGGTATCCGATCCATCGAACACTTCGCCCGAGGGCAACGGGTCGGGAGCAGGGACCGAAGGTGGCGATGGTTCAGACGGCCCTTCTTCCACCGGCGGCGCGCAGACCGACGGTGAGACGCTCGTCACCGAGCCCGGCGGCACCGAACCCGCGCCGTCGACCGGCGCTGGGGTTGCGTCTGGCAACACGGGTGAGACGGGCGACGGCGAGCCGAACTCGACGGACACTTCGCCGCCCAATGATACCGATTCTGCGGCGTGGTCGGAGACTACCGGCAACTCCGATGTCGACTTCGGCGTCGGTGACGCGCCCGATTACGGCGACCTGGGCTCTGGGGATGGGCGCATCCTGTTGGTGAACACGCTGCAGGCGGCAGAACGCGTGGACGTGTGGGTGGCGGAGAACGAGCAACCCATCGTGGAAGGACTCGAGCCCGAGGCGGCGGCGCGCGTGACGTTGTCCAGAGGCGCGCAGCGCGTGGTGTTCACTCGGGCGGGCAGCCGTGACGTCGTCGGTTGTTCCGAGTGGTTCCCGCTGCGCGGTGACGAGCAGTGGGCGGTCGTGGCGACGGCAGGGGAGCACACCTGTTTCGGCGACGGCGACGGAGTCACGCTTTCGTTTCGGCAGTCCCAAGACCTCGGCGGTAACCCGGTGCGGTACGTGCACGCGACGTCACCGGACACGTTTTCGTTCGTGCGCGATGACCAAGCCGAGGCGGGGACGCTGGAACACGGTGAGACGTTGACGGGGACGAGTTTGCCCAGCTGCACCTCCGGTTGCGAGGTCCGCTACGAGATCTCTGCCGCAGGCATCGATGACACGCGGTTCGTGACCTGGGAGGTCGACACGCTGGAGGCTCTACCCGTGGCCGGTGAGGTGATGTTGCTGGTCCTGGGCAACATCCGCCAGGAGTGGCCCGCCGAGCCCGACTCTTTGCGGTTGCTGCGCGTTGACCTGGACGGCACGACGTATGTGTTGCGCCGCGATCCGGAGGTCGCTTTCGGTCGCGTCGGTGACGGCATCGCGACGTTCAGCATCGCGACCCCGCCGTCGGTGTCCGAGATCGCGAGCGCCAACTCCGATTGCGGGCAGGACACGTGCCCGCTCGAGACCTTGGTTTGGCGCGTGGGCACGCGGAACTTCTTGGTGGAAGCGCCCGAGGGCAGCTCCGAAATCGAAGTCGAGTTCGAGGCCGGCCGCCGCTACGTGTTGCTGTCGACGAACGACCCAACCCACCCCCTGTACTGGTTGGATGCCGACTTCGATCGAAGTCAAACCGCAGAGGCTTACGCGCGAGCGATCAACCTCGACTCTAGTGGAGAGTCTCTCACGCTGGGTTACGTGTTCTCCGACTCGGGAGTTGCGATCGACGGCATGACCGCGATCCCTTGGGGCGAAGTCAGCCCGGAAAACGGCGGCTCGGTGCCCGTTGAAGACAACTGGCGCCTCGTGACGGCGATCGGCTCGGATAGTCTCGGTACGGGGTGTTTCTACTCCATGGACACGGCGCCGGGTTTCCGTGGCTATTTCGTCGCGGCCGAACTGCTTCAGCCTCTGGACATCACCGAGTGGCCTCCGACGTTGTCAGCTAGCTTCATGGCGTGTTTTTGATGGCCGGTGATGGTTTCAACGCCTCGAGTCTAGGGCGAGTCCGTTTCGAACGTCCGTTTACTTGATGGCGCTATAGTCGAGCAGCACCTGCTCCACCCACTCGAAGCCTGCGCGCACGTGACCGCTCGCGCGCAGATCTTCGTGAGTGGCCAGCCACACCTCGGCTTGGGGTAACTGGAGCTCGGGTAACACGCGGCGGAGCTCCGGATAACGCTGCGCAAAACCCACCTGTAAACAAGCGATGCCGAAGCCGAACCGAGCCAGCGCGACCTGCGCCGACAAACAATCGGTGCCCGCCGCAAAAAACGTCGGGGTCAGGCGCGGATCCAAGAGCTCGGCGGAGTGCGCCAGCGGCCCACGTGGATCGTAGCCGATGAGGTCGTGGGTCAAAAGCTCATCGAAGGACGTCGGCGTCCCGCGGCGCGCGAGATAATCTTCGGCCGCGAAAAAACCGATCGCGATCTTCGTCACCCATTTGCTGACGAGCGCGGGTTGTTTTGGGCGGAACAGCCGAATCGCGATGTCCGCTTCGCCGCGCGACAGATCGCTCGCGAGGTTCTGCAGGACGAGCTCGAGCCGGAGTTTTGGATACAGCTCGCGGAGCTCCGAGAGCCGCGGCCCCAACACCTCGACGCCGATGAACTCGGTCGTCGCGATCCGGAGACAACCTTCGACTTCGGCCTTCGAGCGTGCCACGCGGTCGAAGCTCTGGAGCGCCGCTTCCGCGCGTTCGGCGTGTGCACGTAGTTGTTCACCTAGCGGGGTAAGCCTAATTCCGCGTGCATGTCGCACCAACAGGCTCTGGCCTGCCGCGCGTTCCAGCTCCTGGATTACCCGCGTCACGGAGGGTTGACTCGAGCCCAAGACTCGCGCCCCGGCCAACATCGAACCGGCGCGGACGACCGCGAGAAAGACGCGGGCCGCGTGCCAGTCCAAGCTTGAGTTATGCATGGTGGAATAGCTGTAGCAAAATCCGACGAATTCTCATCTGTAATCGGATAGCTCATGCTCTTCCCATGACCCACACCGCACTTCGTTCCTCAGTCCTAATCTCCGCCACCCTCGCTGCCTGCTGCTCCGCTCTAGGCTTGGCCACCACCGCCTACGCTCATGACGAGGTGGCCGCCAGAGCGTCCATCGGCGAGCCTGCCCCCATCCGCTTCGACGCCGAGGTCGACCCGATCGCCTACGTCGCGCGCGGTTACTCCTTGCACGTGGGGATCAACTGGGAGCGCCTGCGTTTGGACTTGGGTGCCTTCGGGGCGCAGGTGCCGGAGTTCATGCACGGGCAAACCGGCTTCGAGGACCGCATGGACGGCTACGGAGCCAAACTCGACGTGTTCCTCCTAGACCCTTCTTCCGGACCCTTCGTCGGTATCGAAGGCGGTTGGCTCGAGCAACACCTCGTCGACACCGCAACGCAATTGAGCGCCGACACGGACGCGTGGAGTCTGGGCGGCCGAGTTGGCTGGCTCTTCAACCTGCCCGGCGACTTCTTTCTCCGCCCCTGGGTTGGGGTAGGTCACCGCTTTGGTGAGCTTCAGGTGAACGTCGGGGAGCGCACCTTCGAACAATCGAGCTTGTTGGTGTTCCCCACGTTCCACTTCGGATACCGCTTCGACTAAGCCCGCTGCTCGAAGTCGAAACCTCGGCCGTCGGCACTGTCGTCGAGATAAGCTGGGCGGGTGAAACTCGGGATCACGAGGGATCGGTCGAACATGCCGTTGTCGCTGTTGGCGTCCTGTTCGGTGCGGCTCTTGCCAACTCGGCCCTTGCTAACTCCGCCCTTGCCACTGGCCGGGTTCGCCCTCGGCGTAGTCGCATATTGCACGAGCGCGACGGCGCAACCTGCACTTCCCACGCAAGCCCGAGCCACTGACCCCACTTCGCCATCGAGCAGCGGAAGCGGTCACGTGACGAACGTCTCACCAATTGCCGCCAACGTCCGCTTCGACGTCTGGCTCGGGCGGTTGCTCGACGTGATTGACCACGCCCCGGCTCCGACCGTCGAGCGCGAGTTCGTCGCGTTCGCCACGGAGCGGGGGCTCGACGTGAACGACCTCGCTTTGCGTCGCGACTTCCGTCGCGTTCGCTTGTTGTTCGAGGCGACCCGAGACGGCGGGTTTTGGCGTCTTCGTTGGCGCATCACCAACGAGAAGCCGAGCTCACGCAACATCTGGCAGCAGTGGCGAGACAAACCCGTCGCGAACAACTTCGGCGTCGACAGCGCAACTGCGGAGTGCGACGAACTCAGCGCGTTGTTGGGCATGCTCGCCAAACATGCCGGCATCACCAACGTTGGCTTGTTTTACCCAACTTGGAACCACACCATCGCCGTGTGGGCTCCGCTCGCGGGCCAGACCAAGACGCCGCTCGTGCAGCTCCCGACCTCCCAGATCTTCTTGGGTTGTGACGCGGGGTTCGACCAAACCACGTTCGCGACGAAGCGCACGAACATCCAAGCGTACCCGGCGTTCGACTTACGTCCATATTCGCTTCTGCCCGCGGCCCGCGGCGAATGGATGATCGAGCAGGTTCGTCGTTACGCCGGAGGTTCTGCGGAACTTTGGTCGCTCGTGAGAGCGCACCGCGCCTACGTTCTCGATTCGAGCATGGGGGAGTGCAACCAACAACGCGCCGAGTGGGCTTCGGCGCTCGAGCACAACCTCAGCCCGGAAGACGAACGCATTCTCTTGGCCATCGGCACGGAGGAACTCGAGATGCCCGCGCCAACGGCGAGACGAGTTCTGGCTTGGCTCGCCACTGCGTACCCGGTCGCCGCCCCGTGAGTCCGCATGGCTGGTCGTTGGGGGAACGAGCGTTTCCTGCACTCACGGTGGTCAACCGCCTTGTCGGCCCCGCCACAAACGACGAAGGGAGCGGGGTCAACCGCTCCCTGCGTGGTCGTCGAGCGCTCACGCCTGTTCGGCGTGGGACGCAGCGCTCGAGGTCATTCCGGGATTTCGTAGTCGGTCAGCTCTTCGTAGTTCCCCGACGCGACGTTCTCTTCACGCACCTTGCCGACCCCCGGGCAGAACCAGTACAGCTTCTCCTCAGCGTCTTCTACGCCGGTTGCTGCCCAGTCTTTGCTGCGACGGACTTTCACGCAATCGGTGAACGACAGCCCCTCGTCGGTGGTCAAGTCTTCACGACCCTCGACGGTGAAGGTGTGTTTACGCGTCTCGGCGGGCTTGGCTGCTTGCCCATTGGGAGTCTCGACGCGCTCGTATTCCGGAGACTCCGACCAACCAACCTCGGCGTCCGCCCAAGCTTCGTTGCAGCGCGTGAAGCCCACGCCGTACGTCGCCGTCGCGTTGGGGAGCACGTTGTCGGGGTTGGTGGGATCGACCCAGAACTCCTCCTTGTAGAGGCGCAACAACTTGCCGTCCGTGGCCGCGATGTACGAGTCCGAACGTAACGAGGCGTCGGGGTCGGGAGTGTCGGACACGATGAACACCGGTTCTCCCTCGTATTCGCCAGTGGTCACGGTTTGAGTCTCCGACCATCCGCCCTTGGACGTATGCCAGTAGGTCCAGCTTGCGCCAGCTACCATTGGGCAAATGCCGTCGTTGGACGCGGGAGGCGCGCTGGTCTCACCGCCGCCGGTGGAGGCGGGCGGTTCTGAGGTGGACGTGTTTTCAGTGTCGTTCGGTTCGCCCGAGTCGGTATTTGCCCCGGTCGTGTCGCTGCCGTCGGGCCCGGTGCTCGAGTCCGTGGTGGGCTCGGGTGTTTCATCGGGGCGTGACGTGTCATCGGGCTTGGTGGTCGTGGTCTCGTCGCTCGTTTCATCGCCGCCACCGAGGCCGACGTTCGGATCCTTCTGATCGCCACAGCCGACGACGCCCGTCGACAAACACGCGGTGCCGACAAGGAACGCGGCGAGCGGTGACCGCATCGAAAAACAGCGAAACAAGGGGGAACGGCTCATAAGTCTACTTCCTGTTGGCCTACGACGAGGGTGACTTTGTTGTTGTCGTTGTAGGACCGGATGGATTCTAGCAGCGCGCCACCGGTCGTGCCCTTTTTAAGTACGACGGAGCACACCAGTTCTTGCAGCTCTCCGCCCTTCACCGTCTCGACCGAGATGATTTTGTACTCTGCCAGGTGGGCGCGGAATGGGATGTCGAAGGCGCTTTCGTAGTCACGGTCGGCAGGGAAGCGGATACGCAAGATGCGTTCCGTGACTTCTTTGCCGAACATGTCGAAACGGGCCAGGATGATCACGATCCCGCTCAAAATGAACGTCGCGAACACCGCGAGCAGAAAAAATCGAGTGCCCACGGCCATACCAATCGCCATGGCGAGGAAGATGAACCCGACGTCACGCGTCTCCTTCATCGCGTTGCGGAAGCGGATGATCGAAAGTGCCCCAACCAGGGCAAAGGCGCGCGCCACGTTGGAGCCGATGATCAACATGATCAGCGACACCGTGGTGCCCATGAGCACCAGCGTGTGGACGTATTGCTGCGAGTAACTCACGCCCTTGTGGGTGAAGCGGTAAACCCAGGCCAGGACCAGAGAGAGCACGAAGCTCAAGGCGAGCGCGGACGCTACGTCGATGAAGGTGATGTTGCTGGTGAGGTTGCCGGAGCGTTCGAGCTCCTTGAGTAGTTCATCCATGTTCTTGACCTTGGGGGCCGGCGTCGTCCTTGCGACGTTTGGCCGAAGTTTCCGGAGCCAAGGGGACGCCTGGGCCCGGAGTAATCGGGAGCTCTTTGATGCCGCTGATCTGAGCGACGGCGGCGCAGTACTTGCTCACCTTCTGGAGCTGACAGTTGTGCCGAGCCAGCAGCGAGATGATCCAATCGGGGATCGTCTCGTTGGCCTTCACTTCCATGATCGTCCAATCGGCGGGGAGCAGCAGACGATTCGGGGTCGGGCTGTTGACGACGAGGTCGTGCATCCGACCCGACACCATGGTGTCGAAGGTTACCCGTAGACCGGCGTGCTCGTTGTCGCCTTCGTAAGCCTTGCGCCAGTATGCGGTGATCGCTGCTGGCTGCAGGTGCATCGACTTGGCCATGTAGGTTACCTCTTGTGCAACCGACATGTCCATCGGGTCCAACTTGGCATTGTCGAGGTCGTATTTGCCGACGCACAGCGCCTCGGCGTCGGCCAAGGGCAGCACCAGCCGGCGCTTTTGTACGGTGACGTTGGTGCGCTGCTTGATCTCGACCAAACCCTTGGTCACCTTGGTGATGTCGTCACCCGGGTAGATGCGCAGCCGCACCTTGCGCCGAAACTTCAGACCTTCGACCTTGGCCCAGAAGAAGTCGTAGTTGGGGCTGTCGTGGTACAAGCTGACGAGCCCGTATCCTTTGCTCCCACCGTGCACGTCTGGGGGGATACGCTTCTCGAGGTCGTGCATGACGCCGACGGCGCGATCCAGAGGGATCACGTACTTGAGTTCGTAGCGGTTGAAGCGGCGGATCATTGGCCTCGCTCCTCTTGCGCGTCCTCGTCGTTGTCGTCGACCTCTTGCCACTGCTCTTCGCCCGGGAAGTGGACTTGAATGCCGAGGATCGCCGGGTCGTTCTTGAAGCGTTTGCCCTTCACGTTGCCGCTGATCACCTCCGCCACGCCTGACGCCGGCGGCAAGGCCACACGGTATTCTTTGCGTTCGGTGATCTCGACGTTCTGACTCCAATTGGCCCCTTCGAATTCGATACGGAACGGAAGATGCTC
>CBINDO010000102.1:0-24073 GCA_966249405.1 uncultured bacterium
CGGGACTTGCACCCGCAAGACAGCGCCCATGCTGGGCGCACCAAAACGAAAGAGCTCGCCCAAGGGCGAGCTCTTTCGCACTACCGCCGTTTACGACTCGCGGCGAACCGTAAACTCGGTGCGGCCAAGCTCTTCGCCGCGGCTGTCACGCACCACGGCCGTCCATCGGCCGTCGCGATTGACGTTGTAAGTGCGACCCCACGTGCGCCAACGCGGCTTGTTGCCGGGCACGCTCAGGTTGACGAGCCCCACGCGGTCACCCGTCTCGTGCTCGAAGGTGACCACCACCTGCTGGTCTTCGGTCGAGCCGGAGGCGACCTCCAGAAAGGCGATGACGGGCGTCTCGGAGTCGACCACGTCCGTAACGGCCACAGGTTCACGGTCTTCGACGGCCTGAGTGACAACCAGCCGTTTGATCTTGAGAGCCGCCAGGCCCTTGCTCAGGCTGGCTTGCATGCGCGCCGTGACCGAGGGTCGTTCTTCCGCCTGGGCGACCACGGCAACCGCGGGCTGGGGGGCGACCTGGGGTGCGGCCTCGGCCTGTACGGCGGGAGGCGCGGAGGTCACCGCCGCCACGGCGGCCGGTTCGACATCCGCAAAGCGGCGCGAAATGCTCTGGTAGCCTACGGACACTAACGCCAAACCCGACAAGACGAACGAACCGCGGCTCAACCACAGATTGCGCTGCTCGGAGCGACGACGACTGCTTGGTTTTGCGTTCATTGCGTTGTTCTCTGCCTTCGTGTGTTGCTCTGACGACATATGCGTTGCTTTCCTAAGGGACCGCCCGAGGTCTGGGCGTTCAGAGTGGGGCGGAGCAAATCACACGCCATCACTGCCGGAAAGGCCGAAAGTTGAGTCAGAACGCGGCGAAACGCGGGTTTCGTGGCCGATTCTAACTTGCCGAGAAAATGGTGAACCGTGGGTGAAGAACCACGCCGCGAGTCTCCAGGTACACGGAAATACCTGTCGATTGGGCACAACCCACATGTAGGTTCAGCTCGGACCAATCGTCACGCGTTCATCGCGACGAAACAATACTTGTAGATGTGGCGGCCACCTCTCATCGCCAAACATACGGCGGCGGTGGGGTCACGTCCGTGCCCGGCGCGACGCAGGTGGCTTGGTCGACGAACCCCGAACAGGTTCCCGAACTTCGGCTGAGCCCGGCGCCTCGATACTCGACGTCACCGACGAGTGTCCCACCGGCAAGCCCCTGGTCCGCTTCGAAGTAACCGAGCGGATAGAAGGTCGTGCGGGCCACTCCCGACGAGATGTCGAAGGCGGAGTTGCCGTTCCCGACCAGGGTGAGCGCACCAACGGTCCCTCCCGAGATCTCACCACGCACGACTACGGCGTGGTCTTCGATGCGGGCCTCACCACTGGCGCTGGCGCCAGCCAGTACCGTGGCGTACGGCCCCACGTACGCGGTTGTCCCCTCGGGTGCACACCCACCGCCCTTGGCCGCTGGCGTTAGCCCCGCGGGGCAACCTTCTTTGGCGCCGTCCCGGAACCCCTCCGGCCAGGCGCCGGTCACTTCGAACAGGTAGGGGTAGCGGGGAATGGTCGAATAGGCTTGGTCCCAAACGATGGTCTCGAGCTCGGTCGGCGTCGCGACCACGACGAGGAACAGCTCTTCGTCCGTCCCGACGCAGAACTTCAGCTCACCCTCGAGGGTGTTCTGGAGCGCGCTGTAGCGCGGGACGGCGATGGCCGCGTCCGTGGCGACCAAACCCCAGCGGAAGCCTGCCCTGCCGCTGTCGTGCGCGACGCCCCGGAACTTGACGGTGACTTCGTTGGCTCCGGCCTCGGGATGCAGCCGAACGACGTTGTAACCGAACCGCTGCGGCGCCCAATAGTCGGGGCTGAAGAAGCGACGTGAAGTGAGCTCGTCGTCGAGCGGGAGCACGCGTGTGGTGCGCAATCGCCGGATCGCCTGCGACCGGTCGGTGATCGCGCCGTACTCGCGCCGATACGTCGGCCCCTGCGAAACGCCGGCGGTCGGCGGCGGATCCTTGTAGTCCCAAGTGACGTTGTGCATCGCCCACTCGCCCATGAAGTCGTTGAGCTGCTCTATGCTCCAACTCATCGCCTGCATGATGCCGCTGAACGGATCCGGCGTCGGCTCGCCCGACCAAATCTCGTTTACCGCGCGGTAGCAGTGTTTGTCCTTGAGGAACTCCATGAACTGCCAGTTGCAATAACGGTCCCGCGTGGATCCGAGATACAGGTGCGGCGCGTTCACGAGCATCTCCGAGCAGTGCACGTTCGCGCGGTACTCCTCCAGTTGGTGAGCCATGAAGTTGGCGTGGCTCTCGTACACCCAGCCGCAGGTGTTCGAACGGTTGCAGCTCTGTCCTCCCGAGACGCTCTGCAGCGCATGCGTGAACTCGTGCGCGAGCCCCCAGTGATCGGCCAGCGCCCCGCTGCCGATCCACATCCCCATGCGGTCGGACGCCCACGCGCCGCCCGTCAGCCCCCAATCCGAGTGGACGTGAATGCTGGCCTTGTATTTGCTGCTGCGATCGCACAGCGGCTCGGTGAAGTAGATGGGCGCGCCGAAGAAACTCTCCCAGACGGTGGCTTCCAAGGTGTCCAACGCGCTCTGCACCTGACTGCCCGGCAAGTCCTCATCCGAATAGATGGCAAAGTGCTCCGATTCACCTTTGAGCGCGAACCCGGAGTGGTCCGGATCGGGGCCGCCCGCGACCCACTCTCCCGGCGCGCACGTCTCACCCACCGTGGGACACTCCGTCGCCCACGCCGTGTCCGAGTGTCCCGGGTCACACTCGCCGTCGCTGGGCGGATTGGTGGTCGTGTCTGGGCCCGACTCTGGCTCGGTCGCCCCGGGGGCGCTGCTCGGTTCGAGGTCCGTGGTCGCTCCTGGCGACGTCTCACCGGGAGTGACCGATCCGGGAGGTGTCGTCGGTGGTCCACTCGTGGCGGAAGTCTCACCGTTCGCCCCCGACGAATCGCCCGGGTTCACGGACGGTGTGGGCGCGCCGCTCGAAGGCGACACCGACGTTTGCATGACCTCGGATGGGGTCGTCGACGGAGCCGATGAGCTGGTCCCCTGAGGCGGGTCGGTCGGTTCAGACGCGCCGCAGCCGACGACCGCCAAGTTCGTGCTCACCCACAGCGGAACGAGAGCAGAGCGAGCGGTGACGGACACGCGATTGTTCATGGGGCTCCAGCGACTCAGGGTGACTTGAAACTGTGGGATGGTCACGAGACCCGGCTCGTGAGTTCCGTGTGGAGTTGATGCGGCGGTCGGCGACCTCGATCATCGGCCGCGCTCCACCGTTCCACGACGGGCAACGGCGTGGAATATTCCGAGACGCTCGCAACGAAACACGCACACGACGTACGGCGATTTCCGACGTCGAACGGCGCGTTGCGGCGAGTCCTCGACACCGCGCGGCGGCATTCGCGAAAGCTCCGGAGTGAGTACGTCGAGGCACTCGCCGACAACGGCTGCGGAGCGTGCGTCTCACCAGAAGAAGAAAAGGCAGCCCAAGGGCTGCCTTTTCTTCTTCGTCGTCGGCGCGGCGTGACCCGCGCCGACTCCCGCCAGTTACTTGGCCTCGGGCTTGCTCGTCTCGACGATGTGGAACTCGACGCGACGGTTGTTCTGTCGCCCCGTGTCCGTATCGTTGCTGTCTACGGGCTTGTCCGGACCCAGGCCTTGAGACGTCAGGCGCTCTTGGCTGATGCCGTTGTCGACGAGCCACTTCACGACGGAGGCGGCGCGGCGACGGCTGAGGCCGACGTTCATCGCTCGGCCACCACGATTGTCGGTGTGGCCTTCGACGCGGACCTTCTTGATCTGCGGGTTCTCCTCGAGCACGGCACGTACCGCTTCGAGGATTGCGTTGCTCTCGGGACGAATCGTGGCCTTGCCGGTATCGAATTCGATGCGATCGAGGATCACGACGCGTTCACCCGACACCTCCGCGCGTGGGCAGCCGTGTTTCTGCGGATCGTCGCTGGCTGGGCCGGCCTTGTCCGGGCACGCATCTTCGGGATCGATGATGGTGTCGCCGTCGCTGTCTTTGGGCAGCGGGCAACCGTTCTTCTTCGGATCGTCGCTCTTGGGTCCAGCTTCGCTGACACAAGCGTCATCGCGGTCGAGCACGCCGTCCCCATCTTGATCCGGGGGACAGCCGTGTTTCTCCTTGTCCTCGCTCGGCACGCCCGCGTCGGTCACGCATGCGTCTTCGTCGTCGAAGATGCCGTCCTTGTCCGTGTCGCGACGTTCCGGGCAACCGTGTTTGGCCGGATCGGAGCTCGCCACACCGGGCAGGGTCACGCAAGCATCCACGTCGTCTCGGATGCCGTCACCGTCGGTGTCGGCGGCGAGGGGTTCGGGCGGAGGTGGCGGCGGCGCTTCTTCGATCGCCGGGAACCACTCGATCGAAGCGAGCACGCGCAGCGCTGGGGCGCCTAGACCACGAGTAAACCCAGGACCAACCCCGGCGCCAAAACGCCAGTCACCGGCGAAGTAGTGCGCCCCAAAGATGCCTTCGAACGGTGTCGCTTCTTCTTCGAAGAGACCTTCCCCGCTGTCTGAGATCACCGTCGAGCCCCACAACTCTGGACCCAGCAACAACGCCTTGTCCGCCAGGCGCAAACCCAACGTCGCGGCGAACCGCATGTCCGTGCCGAACGGCGCCTCGGCGTAGTCCACGCGCAAGCCGCGATAGTCGAGGCCGGCTTGAGCCGAATACGCGAAGATGCCGAGATCACCAGCCAGCGCCGCTCGCGGCAAGAAGCGAACGAAGCCGTCACTGGTGTACGCGTCGCGAGTCCCCGTGGGGAACGTCACTTGCCCGCCAATGGCGAGCGTGGCCGGGTCGCCGTATTCGCCGAGCAGCCGCAGGTCCGCGCCCAGCCGCAGGTCGCCAACCTCCGCTCCTTCCCGCGTGGCGTAACGGACCCCGCCGTATTCGACCGCGGTGCCGTTCTGGTAGAAGAGCACCGGCAGGCTCGCGGCCAGACGCAAACGCTCCCACAAGTTAACGGCGAGGCCGACGTGCCCGTACAGCTGGTTGGCGATGATGGGCGCGATTTCGTCGCCGTTCTCGTCGTAGCTGACGAGCGGCTTGCGCGCCCAGTCGAACACCAACCCAGCCGCCAACCGACCGTGGCCGCGCAGGTCGAGGGATTCACCCACGAACCAATCGCTGCCGCGCTCGGACGGGTTGTAGCGGTTGATCGCGAACCCGGTCGCGGTCTCCTGCGCCTGAGCAGACGCCGCGACGCCGAGCGACGCGGCCCCCGCGACAACCGCGGCTGCCGCGCGATTGCGGCGTCGAAGGAACAAGCCCGCGCCGAGCACCATCGCCACCAAAGCCAGACCTTGCGGACCGTGGTGAGACGGCGTCGTGCCGTTCACCGCACAACCAAAGCCACCACCGGCCACGGTCGCGGCGTCGGGTAACTCATCGTCTGGGCGGTCGTCCTTGGCGTCGAGATAGTCGGGCTTGCCGTCCTTGTCCGTGTCGCGGGGTTTGTCGGGGTTGCCGCCCACTTCGAACACGGTGGTGATGTCGTCACCGTCGTCGTCCGTGTCCAGATAGTCCGGGTCGCCGTCGTCGTCCGTATCGCGGGCGTCCTCCGGATTACCGTCCTGGTTGGGATCGGGACGTTCCTTGTTGGTGGGAATGGTGTCGTTGTCGTCGTCCGTGTCCAAGTAGTTCGGGAATTCGTCCTGGTCGGTGTTGTCGTCGGCGGGATTGCCGTTGCCGTTGATGTCCTCGAACTTGGTCAAGATGCCGTCCTTGTCGTCGTCGGTGTCGAGGTAGTTCGGCTCGCCGTCACCATCGGTATCGTCGTTGCGCGGATCGCCGTCACCGTCGAGGTCTTCGGTGCTCGTCGGCACCCCGTCCCCGTCGTCGTCCGGATCCTCGACGTCTGGGAAACCGTCGTTGTCGAAGTCGGGGCACTCGGCACCCGGCGGGCACTCCTCGGCATCGGTGAGACCATCGCCATCGCGATCGCCACCACCTGCACCTGCGTCGCTGTCGCCGCTCGTGCCGCCCGCGTCTCCCGCGCCGGGGTCGCCCGTCGCGTCGCCCGGTCCCGCGTCCCCGTTGGGGGCCGCGGCTTGTTTGTAGTCCGGCGTGCCATCTTCGTCCGTATCGACCGCATCTGCCGGGTCGCCGTCACCGTTGGGATCGGATTGTTCATCCACGGTAGCAATACCGTCACCGTCGTCGTCGGGGTCCAAGTAGTCCGGGGTGCCGTCTTCGTTGGTGTCCTCGGCGTCGGCAGGGCTGCCGTCTTCGTTTGGATCCGCGTTCTCGAATCGGGTGAACACCCCGTCGTCGTCGTCGTCGGGATCCAAGTAGTCGGGCAGATCGTCGTCGTCGCTGTTGGCGGGGTTACCGGCAGGCGCCTCGTTCTCCGTGAGCAGCCCGTCGCCGTCGTCGTCGGTGTCGTTCACGTCGTCATCGCCGTCGCCGTCCGTGTCCGGGCACGCGTTCACGTCGGGGCACTCGACCGAGTCGATGATGCCGTCGCCGTCGGTGTCCGTCGGGGCCACGTCGGGCTCCAGGTAATCGGGGACGTCGTTGTCGTTGACGTCACCGTCACCTGCGGCTTCCGTGCCGTCGCCCACGCCGTCACCGTCCGAGTCGGTGTCGAGCCAGTTGGGGCCGGGCGTGCCGTCGACGTCGTTACCGAACTCCGCGCCATCGGTGACCTCGGTCAGCGTCGGGATTCCGTCTTCGTCGTCATCGGTGTCGAGGTAGTTCGGGATGTCGTCGTCGTCGCTGTCGTCGTTGCGCGGGTTACCGTCGTCGTCGAGATCTTCGTCGACGGTCAGGATGCCGTCACCGTCATCGTCGGTGTCGTTCACGTCGTCGTCGCCGTCACCATCGGTGTCCGCGCAGTTGCTCCCGTTCGGGCACTCGATGTCATCGGGCACGCCGTCGCCGTCCGTGTCCGGGCCAGGCGTCTCCAGGTAGTCGGGCGTGCCGTTGTCGTTGTCGTCGCTGGTCTCGTCTTCGGTGGGGATGCCGTCACCGTCGTCGTCCGGATCGAGGTAGTCGGGCGTGCCGTCATCGTCGGAGTTTTGGGCATCGTCCGGAACGCCGTCGTCGTTCTCGTCCGGCAGCTCTTCCTCGGTGGGCACGTTGTCGCCGTCGTCGTCGGGATCGAGGTAGTCGGGGATGCCGTCGTCGTCGCTGTCTTGCGAATCGACAATGTCCGACGGGTTTACACCCTCTTCGGAGGTGAGCACGGTGTCCCCGTCGTCATCCTCGTCGAGGTAGTCGGGGATACCGTCGCCGTCCGAATCCTGCGCGTCGACCGCGTCTTCGTCATCGTTCGGGTCGGGGTTCTCGAGGGACGTCGGGATCCCATCTTCGTCGTCGTCGACGTCGAGTGCGTCCGGAATGCCGTCGCCGTCGCGATCCGTCGCGGGATCGGCGAGGTTCGAAGAGGCCTCCTCTTGACCGTCGAGGACGCCGTCGCCGTCCGTGTCCGTGTCTTCCACGAGCGACCCGATCGCGCACTCGCGGCCGTTGATGAGACCGTCACCGTCCGTGTCGTCGCTTTCGCTCAAGATGTCGAACGCGACGTCGGCGAACTGTTCGGCTCCGAACACCCACGTGTCGATGAACGAGTTCTCGCCGGGGCCATCGTACGTCGTGCCACTCACCTGCGAGCCACGCCACGCGTGCGGCGTCAAAACGCCGTTCGGCGTCGACCAAATCGGGTTGGGCTCGAGCTCGGCGTTGTTGAAGGTGCCGTTGCCCTCGAGCGCCTCGTCGTCCCAATACAACTTGGTGGCACTCTCGGTCGCGTTTTCGGCCACGCGTTGCACCGTGACGCCGGGATCGACGGCTTCGATGTCGCTGCCCGTGAAGTGGAACTCACCGAGCCGCAAGAATACCCGCGCCGCGTAACCAGTGCCGGCGGGCAACACCTGCCCGTCGCCGTCGAGACCGTCCCACGGGACCAGGTTGTTGCCAGCTTGGGCCAGCCCGTTGATGCCGATGTCGCCGGTCTTGGCGTCGAAGACGTCGTCTCGGTTGACGTCGATCACCAATAGATAGGTGCCGGCGGTATCGGCGTCGAAAGAGAACACCCCGCCGGAACCCTCGAGCACGGCGCCACACGCGCCAATCCCGAGCGACTCGAGCACGGGTGCGGGCGGCTCGGGTTTGCGCCCGTTCGGGATGTTGACGTAGATGTCGTAGAGCGACATCTCGTCGCACAAGCTGAAGCGATCACCGGCGTCGAAGCCGTCGATGCCTGTGATGTCCTCGAACGGCTGGCTCGAGCGCGCGTATTCGCCCGGCAGCCCGAGTTCGTTGGCCGTGAGACACATCTGGCCACCGAGCAAGCCCTGGAAGTCGAGCTTCCAGATGTATTCGTAGTCTTCACCCACCGAAGCGCGGACGAAGAAGTTCGCGTTCATCGGCGTCTCGTTGCCGATCTCGGGAAGGTCGGCGAAGAAGCGCCAATCCTTGGCCGACAGGCGGCCGCCATTTGCCGGCACGTCACCGGGATTGTAGGAGACCGCACCCGTGGTCACGCTCAAGTCGAAGGGTTCGACGTTTTCAGCGAACGCGACGCGGTAACGGCCCGGCGTCACCGTAACGCGCAAGGGAACGTCGCCGCCGTTGGGCAGCGTGGCGGGCACGGTGGCTCCAGTGAGAAGCCCCGATCCAGCGGTCAACGTATAGTTATTGGCAGCACCGAAGCTACCGTCCGGGTTGACGGGCGCGACCGACACGTCCACGTTGCCCTGCCCACGCGCCGCGATGTTCAGCGTGTCCTCGCCGTCCAACACGTCTACGAACATCTCTGCGTTGGCGAGCAGACCGTTGTTGCCGTTGGCCGAGATTTGCCCGAGTTGGGCAGAGCCTTCGGCACGCGCGTCGCGCGACTCCATACTCAAAAGGGCCGCTGTCCCCACCAACGCCCCTAACAGGCGATAGCTGGGAAACCTCGACGTAGCTGGTTTACGACTCATGGTTGTCTCCACTTATGCACAAGACTGAGGATGAGCGCGGATGCGCTCACGCGGCGACGATAGGTCCTAGCCCCTGGGCCTGCAAGGCAGTAAATTGACTCACCGCGAGCAGCTCCGATGTAAGCAAGTTGCGCATGACTCAGGCATGCCAACTCGCTCGTGGCGCCGCTCCGTTGCGCCCCGCACGAAGGGCCGCAGCAAGCGGCTGCGCGCTCGGTTATTTATCGTCTGCAGGCTTGGTGGCCTTCAGCCGTGCGTGGAGCTTGTCCGCCGCCGCCTTCAGCGCCTGAGCCCCATTCGCGCAGATCGCACAATCACCCGTGCCGTCGGCGCAGAGCTTCGATAGTTGGGGGGACCGCAGGTAGCTAACACCGCGCTCGTCGCCCCCTACGATTACGTGGCTCACCGCGGCGCTCAGCTCTTCGCACGTGGTGGCGGTCACGAGTTCACTCGCGACGCGCGCCTCGACGCTGGCCGCGGCTCGGAAGTCTGGCGTCGTGAGCCAGCGTTTGGCGTTGTCCGCGACTGGGGTCGGTACGCCGTCGGTGGTGGCCAGGTCGTAGATGATGTCCGCGCCCGCCGCCAACATGTCTTCGGACAGCAACTTGAACGTCGCGTCCCGGGTGTCGCGATGTTGCGCCGTGTACCACAACACTCCCGCCACGTATTTGTTGCCAATCAGCGCCGGATCCATCCGCACGCCCTCGGCCACGTATTTGAGCGCCTCTTTGGCGTTCGGCGTCGGCGGGGAGTCGATGAGCGTATTGCTCCCCGGGATGAACGTGCGCGCCAACTGCACGCGCAGCCAACCATCGGTGGGATAACGGGCCAGTAACGCCGCCAGCGCCAAGTCGCCAGCCTTCTTCGCAGAGTCGAGCTCCGCCATCCGGGCGCGCTGCGGTTCGGTCATGGCGGCCAGTTCCGGGCTCAGCGCGGGCTTCGGCGCGGGGAGCGGAGCTTCGCCGGGCACTGCAGCGCTCGGCGCCGTAACCGTGGCAACACCGGGCGGAGCGCCCATGGCGAACCCCCGCTCTTTGGCGGCGAGCGCCCGTTGCTCGGCGTCGTCGGTGCCGCGCCCTTGGAGCACGAAACCGAGCACGATGCCGAAACCACCGAGCACGAACAACACCGCGACGCTGACGTAAACCCAGAGCGGCACCAGCGAAAGCGGCTCGGGCAGTTGGGCGTGCCAGCGGCCGAGCCCGCTCCGCCCCGCGCTCGAGCCTCGCCCCGCGGCGACGCGACCGGCTTCGAGCTCGGTCTCGGTGTACTCTTGGTCCGCCGCGTCTAATTGCTCCGCCGTTGGGACGGGAGGATCGGGCCAGTCTTCGGGAAGCGATTGCGCCACGGCGGTGACCTGCTCGAGGAGCTCGGTGGCGCTCGCAGTGCGCTTGTTGACGTCGGTTTCGAGCAGACGCATCACCATCTGCTCGACGTTCTCCGGCACCGAGACCCACGGCGCGCGGCGGCTCATGGCCGGCGCTTTGCCGGTCAGCTGTTGCCCAATGACGCCGAACTCGTGGTTGCAGCGGAACGGCCGGCGACCAGTGATGAGCTCGTACGCGATGACCCCGAGCGAATACAAGTCGGCGCGGCCGTCGACGTCTTGGCCGAGCGCTTGTTCCACCGCCATGTAGTCGGGGGTGCCGAACACCATGCCGGCCTTGGTGATCTGCGTCGACTTGCCGGAGGGAGTCTCGGGGTTGCCCGTGAAGTCGATGGGCACCTTGGCAACACCGAAGTCGAGCACCTTGATGAAGTCTTCACCCGTCTCGGATTTGACGAGCATCACGTTTTCGGGTTTGAGATCGCGGTGCACGATCGAGAGCGCGTTGGCGGCTTGCAGCGCGGACGCGATTTGTCTCACGATTGAGAGCACGCGCCGGAGCGGCAGCGGCCCGTGTTCGATCACGCTGCGCAGCGTGATGCCTTCGACGAACTCGAGCACCAGGAACACGGCGCCAGTCGACAACTCGCCGAAGTCGGTCGCGCCCGCGACGTGCGGGTGGTTGATGTGGGCGGCGGCGCGAGCTTCGCGCGCGAACCGCTCCATCACCTCGGGCACACGCGTGAGCTCGGGGCGCAGCACCTTGATCGCGACACGTTTGCGCATCGCGATGTGGGTCCCCGAATAGACTCGCCCCATCGCCCCTTGGTCGATGATCGCGTCTACTCGATAGCGCCCGGCAATGGTGGTCCCAACCAGGGGGTCGCTCTGCTTATCGAAGCTCGGTCGTGACATCCAGGAATCTGCGGCCGGATGTAGCAGACTTTTCGGCGAGACGTGCGGGTTATGCTCCGGTTTCCAGCCCGACCTTGCGGAGATAGTGCCAGTTCGCTACCACCGGGCCTGTGTTGATCGAGCACTTTCCCGTGGGACCCTTGGGCTGCAACTGTTCAATCGTGGCAGACGAAGCCGCGAAGCAGGCCATCGTGGTCGACCCGGGTGGTGACTTCGAGCTGATCCGCGAGCGCCTCGACGCCCACGGCCTCAGCGTCACGGCCATCGTTCACACCCACACCCATATCGACCACGTGGGGGCCACGGCGCCACTCCAACATCACTGCGGCGTGGACGCGCACATCCACGAAGCCGACCGGTTTTTGTACGACCTGTTGCCTGTCCAAGCGCAGATGCTGCGTTTGCCCCTGCCCCCAACCTGCACGATGGTGGGCAGCCTGACGGACGACTTCTCCCTGCGCGCCGGCAACCTCGAGCTCGGCGTGCTGCACACGCCCGGCCACACGCCGGGCAGCGTGTGTTTTACGGTGAGCCACGAGGGTGAACGCTGGGCCTTCACCGGCGACACGTTGTTCCGTCGCAGCATCGGACGCACGGACTTGTGGGGTGGCGACAGCAGCGCGATCCTGCGTTCGCTCAAAGAGCGCCTGGTGCCGCTCGCCGAGGACACCAAGGTCGTCCCAGGTCACGGTCCACTCACGACGATCGGCGACGAAAAACGCGCCAACCCGTTCCTCCGGCGCAGCTAACGGCACCCCTCGGACTGGGGTGGGCGGGAGCCGTCGATGGTCTCATCCCGCTGGGCCCAACCCCCTCACCCCGTAACCCGGGGGCACGAGCTTTCCACATCGACGGAACCGGCTCCAACCCGTCGTTTTTGTTTGGACGACGATCCGAGTGACTCGTCGTTGGCACCAAATGGCGAAGGGGGCCACGCGGGCCCCCTTCGTTTCGCGCTTCATGCGCTTGGACTGACTACTTTGCTTCTTTGAGCGCCAAGTCGATCAGCTTCTTGAACTGGGGGTACGGCTGAGCGCCGCTCAAGAAGTAACCGTTGATCGTGAACGCAGGGGTGCCACGCACGCCGGCCTTTTCAGCCGCCGCCATGTCCGCCTTCACGATCGCCTCGTGGGTGTGCGCGTCGAGAGCGGCCTTGAACTTGGTCATGTCCAAGCCGAGCTCGGTCGCGTACTTCTCGAGGTCGGCGCGTTGTAGTGCCTTCTGGTTCTCGAACAACTTGTCGTGGAATGCCCAGAAGCCGTCGGCGCCCTTCTGAACGAAGGCCTCGTAAGCCGCTTCAGCCGCGAGCGGTGCTTCCTTGTGGAAGGCGAGCGGCATGTTGCGCCAAACGATCTGAACCTTGCCCTGGTACTCGTCCATGATCTGCTTCATGGTCGGGTTGACGCGCGAGCAGAACGGGCACTGGAAGTCGCTGAACTCTTGGATCACGACCTTGGCGCCGGGCGTACCCTTGGACGGGTTCTTGGCGGTCGGAGCCGGGACGTCGCGCTTCTCGGGTTCGTCGGGACCTTTGGCGGTCTTCATCAACTCGTCGTAGACGCTGGCGCGGGGTACACCCTTGGCGACGAGCGCCTTGGCTGCAGCGAGCTGAGTCTTGACGAGCTCGTCGAACTTCTCGAACGGCTGGGCGCCGGCGATGCGGCGACCGTTGACGAAGAAGTGGGGCGTGCCGCGGGCTTGCAGATCGCTCGCCATTTCCATGCTGGCGCTGATCTTGGGATCGTACTTGTTGGTCTCGATCGCCTTGAGGACGTCAGCCGGGTTCAGGCCGAGCTCGCCTGCGAGCTTGGTGTAGGTCTCGGTGCCGAGGCTCTTCTGGTTTTCGAACAACAGGGCATGAGCCTTCCAGAACAGGGCGTCGCCACCCTTCTCGTAAGCGGCGCGAGCCAGGGTAGCAGCGGGCTTGGCTTCCTTGTGGAAGGGCAGCGCGTTGTCTTTCCAGATCACGCGCACGTCGTTGCCGTAGGTTTCCGTGATCTTCTTGATGGTGGGCTCGACCTTGGAGCAGAACGGGCACTGGAAGTCCGACCACTCGACGATGGTGACGAGCGCGTCGGCCGGACCCTTGACGGGATCGTCCTTGGCGACGGGAACGCGCCAGGTAGCGGTGTCTTCGGCTTCGGGCTTGGCTTCCTTCTTCTCGGGAGCGGGTTGTGCCTTGAAGTTCTTCTCGGTCATGCGGAGCGAGACGAGCTTCTTGGGCGTGCCGCTCTTCATCAGCTCTTCAGCCTTCTTGAGCTCGGCGTCGATGGTCGTCTTGAACGCGTCGATCGGCTGAGCGCCGCTGAGGGTGACGCCGTTGATGCGGAACGCAGGGGTACCCGTCGCGCCGATCTTGCGGTTGGCGTCGAGGTCCGCCTTGATCTTGGCCTTGGTCGATTCCTTGGCGAGCTCGGCCTTGAACTTGGCGGCGTCTACGCCCGCTGCCACTGCCCACTTCTCGAAGTTGGCGGACGTGAGCTCCTTCTGGTTACCGAAGGCCGAATCGTGGAACTTCCAGAACGCCTCGCTGCCGCCGAGAGCGAACACGGCTTGTGAAGCTTCGTGGGCGGGCGTGGCTTCCTTGTGGAAGGGGAGCGGGTTGTGTTTCCACACGACGCGCACCTTCTCTGGACCGTAGGTCTGCTTGATCTGGTTGATGGTCGGAACGACGCGCGAGCAGAACGGACATTGGAAGTCACTGATCTCGACGATCGTGACGAGCGCGTCGGGGTTACCCCAGGACGGGTCGTCCTTGGTGACGGGAATGGGGCTGCCACTGTGGTCAGCGGCTCCCCCGGCAGCGGCGCCTGCCGTTGCCTTGTCGGCGCTGAGCGAAGCGCCTTGTTGGCTTCGGTTCACACCGAACATGACGAGGACCCCGAGCACGAAGCTCAGGAGCATCCCCACTATTGCTGTACCTTTTTGCATCATTACTTACTCCTCTGGGTCCAGAGACCCCAAGCATCTCGATCGGCGGGTGCCGATGCGGACAATCTGAAAAACAGTTCGACTCACACGTGCGTCGCGGCCCCATGCCGCGGCGCACTCCTCTCTCCAAACCATCGACGGCGTCGCCAGTGCGCCCGTTACGTAAACACCGCGCCGGCTGCTCCCGAGATCACGGCGTCAGCGACGTTTGCCGTCGCATCGGCCTCGGGTCTGCCGAGTCACGGGTTTCGCGGGCTGCGCGTGCCGAACGTACCCAGCGGCAGGGTGACGTTCGAGCGCGTGCCTGACGACACCTCTCGAACGCAACCTTCCGCCCGTGGACGCACGGCGCCTAACGACGCACTGCGCCGGGCGACGCACCGCGCTCAACTACAAGGCGGACGTTCGAGCTCTCTCGTAAACCCGGCCCGTGGCTTACCGAAGTCGTCTTCGGGCGGCAACACGAGCACGAGTGAACCGCGCGCGATCGAAAGCGCGAACGGCACACTGAGAGGATAACGGGGCGCGTCGGGCTGCGCCGAGTCTTGGTTCGGGGGCTGCGGCAGCCGGCCGTCTTCGGCGGTGGCCGAATACAAGGCGGGGCGCGCGCCGTCATCACCATCGAGCCCGAGGGGACACGGCGCGATCTCCCCCGACTCCACGGGCGGCGCCACCATCGGCGCAATCACCGTCGACGCGGTCAGATCACACATCGGGGCCCACGCGTAGGCCCGCTGCGGCGCGAGTAAACCCACGAGCAGCACGCCAAAGGCGAGCAGCAGGCAAGGAACTCTTGAGGGCAGAGGCAACATGCGGGAGCGACCGAACCACACCGGCAAGGCCGGTAGTTGGATTGAGACCGGCGGAGTGTAGTCCAAACGCTCCTGGAAACAACCACCGCGTTCAACCCGCCACCGTCCTGCCCTATTCCCGCAACTTTAGTAGGTTTCTTGCCTACATCGCCACACTCGGTAAATATCCCCCCATGCCCTCTCCCGAGCGTGCGGATAAAGCCTTGGAATCACAGAAAAAAACCGACGGCGCTGCAGTTCCCCCCGAAAAACCGGCGCCCGCCTTCGAGCGACGCACGGTCGGTCGTTGGACGCTCCTGAAGCCGCTCGCCCGCGGTGGGATGGGTGAAGTTTACCTCGCGTGTTCGGGCGGCATCGAAGGCGCCGAGCGCCCGTGCGTGATCAAGCTCGTGCGGCGTGAACACGCCTCCGATCGCTCGTTCCTCGCGCGCTTCTTCGACGAGGCGCGGATCCAAGCGCAGCTACAACATCCAGGCGTCGCCCAGGTGCTCGAAGCTTCGACCGAACAATCCGGTTCGCCGTACGTGGTGCTCGAGCACATCGAGGGTCGCAACCTCTCCGAGATCCGTCAACGCGCCGCGCAACTCAAAGCGCCCATGACGTGGGCCGACGGCGTCGCGATCGCCGTTAGCTTGACGGAAGCCCTGGTGCACGTGCACGAACGCACCGACGCCCAGGGCCGCGCGCTCGAGATCGTCCACCGCGATTTGAGCCCCCAAAACGTAATGGTCGGCTACGGCGGTGAGGTCAAACTCATCGACTTCGGCACCGCGCGCGGCGAAAACCGCAAGTGCCAGACCGTCTCCGGCATCGTGTTCGCCAAACCCGGCTACGTCGCACCGGAGGTCGCCAACCAAAACCAACCGGGTCCCCAGGCAGACTTGTACGCGCTCGGCATCATGTTGTGGGAGCTCGTCGTGGGTCGTCGCTTTCTGACGGGCGATCCCGCCGAACACCTCGCCGCCGTCGCGGCAGGTGAACGCAACCCGCCGCCGATCTGCACGACCATGAACGTCCCGCTCGCGCTCGACACCGTGATCGCGCGGATGACGGCGTTCCGTCTCACCGACCGCTACACCACCGCACGAGAAGCCCTGGCCGACTTGGTGCGGGTGCTCTCCCAAGCGCCGAGCTTGGCCGATGGCGAGCGCAGCGTGCGTGGCCGCATCTCGCAGTTCATGCAGAGCTTGTATCCCTCCGAGCCCGCGCGCACCCGCGCCGAGTTCGCGCGCTTGGTGCACGAGCACCGTAAGCAGACGCAAACCAAGAACCTGATGCCGCAATCGCCGACGCCAGCCGACGTGACGCGGTTGCTCCCGGGCACACGTTATCGCATCGACCGTCAGCTCGCCAAAAGCGCGATGAGCGTCGTGTTCGAAGCGCAACACATCGATCTCGGGCGCCGCGTCGCGCTCAAGGTGCTGCCCAAAGAGCACTGCGACAAACGCGACTTCGAGGCGCAGTTCCGCCGTGAAGCGCGCGCGCTCGCCAACCTCCGTCACCCGAACCTGGTGCAGCTCCACGATTTCGGCGTCTCACAAGACGGCCGGCCCTACTACGCGATGGAGCTCTTGAGCGGCAAGAGCCTCAAAGAGAACCACGAGCCGCTGCACTGGCGCGAGGTACTGCGCATTGGCGTCGCGATGTGTGACGCGCTCGGCGTCGCCCACAAAAACGGCATCGTGCACCGCGACATCAAACCCGCCAACATCCTCGTCACCGAAAGTGGCGCCGCCAAACTCATCGACTTCGGCGTCGCTCAAGATCAAGCCGCTGAACCCGAAGCCCCCGCCGCCGCACCAGACGGCGTGCAGGAAGATCACGGCACCGACGCGCTCAAGGTGTGGGGCACGCCCGAATACATGGCGCCCGAACAATTCGGCAGCAAAGAGGTCGATGGTCGCGCCGATCTGTACGCCCTCGGCACGGTGCTCTACGAGCTCCTCACCGGTAGCCTGCCGCACACCGCCGAGACGCCGATGGCGCTCCTCGAACGCAAGCAGAACCGGATGCCGAAAGCGCCGCGCTTGCTGATGAAAGACACCACCGTGCCGCGCACCGTGGACTGGGCGCTGATCCGCGTCCTCTCGGCCGATCCGGCGCAACGTTTCGGCAACGCCAACCAATTCAAAGAAGCGCTGCAGCTCGCGCTCGATGCCCCGGCGCGCATCCGTCGTGCCCGCCGCCTCGGGTTTGTCGCGGCTGCCTGCGTGGCCACGTTGGCGGTCGGCGCGGGTGCCTTCCAGAAGTATGGCGCGCCCACTACCCACCGGAGCGCGGCCTTCCAAGCCGAGTTCGACGAAGGGCTCGAAGACAACTACGCGGGCCGTAACGACGCCCCCAACGGCGCGGAAGACCAACCGCACGACCAGCTCGCCCCCGCCGAATACGCAGCCGCCGCGGCCATCGCCGCGAACGGCGCGGCCGGCGGCACCGAACTCGACGACTCGGCAGATCCTGCCGTCAACGGTGGGACACCCACTGCCCGCGCCGCCATCGCCGGCGGCCTCGCGCTCGACCTCGACGACGAGGGTGAACGCGACGTGAACGGCGCGGGGACGAACGGCGCGAACGGCGTGGGAACGAACGGCGCGGGGGTGAACGGCGTGAACGGCGTCGGCACGAACGGCGTGGGCGCGGTGGGTGTCAACGGCGCCGGTACGGACGGCGCTGTGCTCGGGGTGAATGGCGTGAACGCGACGGGTGCGGCGGGTGAACTCGACGTGAACGGCGCGGGCGGCGCGGGGACGGCGGGTGACGGCGCGAACGCGACGGGCGCGCCGGCTGCAGGCGCGACGAACGCGCTACCTCCCGACGTGCAAGCGGAGCTCGCACGCGCCGACAAGTTGAGCCAAGGTAACGACGGCGACCGTCACACCGCGCTCGAAATCTACCGCAAGCTCGGCGAACAATACGCCCAGAGCGCAACCGTTCTCAACGGCTGGTCACGCGCCGCGAGTCGCGCCAAATGGTGGGGTGAGTCGCTCCGCGTCGCGATCCGCTGGGCCGCCCAAGATCCGTCCACCGAGGCCCAACTCAACCTCGCGCGCACTCAACGTTTGGTGGGACAACGCTACGGCGCGATCCAAACACTCGAGCGGCTGCTCGAGCAAGAGCCGGGGAACGAGAGCGCGCAGGCGATGCTGAAGAAGTATCGGGCGGATTGAGGAGCGTCGACCGGCGTTCGCGCTATCCACATCGCTTGGTCACTCACCACATCATCTTGTAGTGGCGGCGCTGCCGTAGCCTCTCCTTGAATGAGTTGCCGTGTTGGTGAAGGAGAAGGCTCTATTCCGCACGCCTACTGAAAGATCCATGTATGTCGGCTCACATCAAGATCGCGAGCTTCGGCACTAATCACGAAACAGAACTGGCGCGCCTATACCTCGACGAAAACGGGTTTGACGTTCGCATCGAGGACGACTTGCTGATGAGCGCGGCCTTGCCGTGGGAAACCGCGTTCGGAGGTATCAAACTGTTGGTACCAATGGATCAGGCGGAGGAAGCCTCTGCGCTCATCGAGGAGCTTCGGGTGCAAGCCAAGCAGAACGGGCGGCTCGAACTGCCCGCCAATGCTGTCAGCCGCGCGTTCCGGATAGCGGTGCTTGGCCTCTTCATATGTCCGGGCCCCGCACACTTATGGTCGCTCGCTATGGTCTTGAACACTGAATCTCGAGACTTGGCGGCTGAGTCGCTTCGAACACGACGAATGACCTTGGCAATCGATGTGATCGTCATCGGAGCGGTCTTGGCGCTACTACTAGCCGCACTGCTCGTTCCCGATGAACCGCTACCCGAACCGTTTTCCTTAACGTTCGACTGAGCCGCGCAATACTGGCACCGGCGGAATGTGCTCGCGACGCGCCCAAATTCCTGCAACGCGTCGTCTTGAAATCGAGTGCTTCTGGAGACCTCTTCGAAGCCGTTCAGAGGGACTGCTTCAGGCCGCAGTGAACGGCATCGCAATAAGGAGTTGCTTCGCATAGCGATTCGCTGGCCCACCCAAGACCAGTAAACCTCGCAAACACCCAACGTTCGGTGGGACAACGCTAGGACGTGTTCCCGACGCTCGCACGTTTTGTCGAGCTCAAGCCAGAATTGAGGCCGCGCAAAGTATGTTTTGGAGGTATAGGGCGGATTGAGGGGGCGAGGGGTGCGGCGCCGGAGCGCCCGCCACGCAGCCGCATACAGCACCGTGCACCTCAACGACTATTCAACTCATCCAACGGTAGGAACCCGCGTTCCTTTGATGCCCGTACGCCGATACTTTCCTTGACTATGCCTAACTGCATCCAATGAAGAACTAGCAGCTCGTCGATTGCTTGAAGGACCGGTTTTGCCGTCTTGAGAACCGCCCTAGCCAAACAGCGATGAGCCAGCTTCAGCTTCCTGCCGGTGTCTACGTCGGGCCACGCCAAATGAATCGCGTTAACGGTTATGCCGTGGAAAGAGGTGTGCTGCGGCAAGTCCAGGTTAACCCAGAAGTCCGCCGTTAGGTCAGGAAAATTCTTCAATACCTTCTCAACCACATTGACCGTCTTGTCTTTGGACGCGTTGCTGGGTCGCAGGTGGGCGCCGACGGTGTTGCGCACTGGAGCAAACACTGCTGTGTTTCTGTTGAGCAGCTTGACGAGCGCGGACAGCTGCCCATACACGAGCCTCGTGGCTTTGTCTTTGGATTGATTCCCGTGCTTCGATGCTTCCTGCGCCAACCCCCTGACTTCTTCCAAGGTAACACAGACACGACGAACGAAGTAAGTCGTCTTCCAAACATCTTTCGCAGACGAGTCGGGGGATAGCGCCATTCCTTTCAGCTCGAAGTCCAAGTCGTCGCGCAGAATGGCTAGCGGCAGTAGCCATTTCGACTTGGGATCGTCGGGCGGGAATAGTTAGATGAGGCGCTCCGAGTATCGCAAAGTCTCGTCGCGCAATGGTTCTGATAGATCGGTCATTCGTCCGCAGATGCTACCCGAGCATGAGTATTCAGGCGAGGGGTGCGACATCGCTGCCTCCGAACGCCGAAACGCAGTCCTATTGGCGCTCATCTAACGCCGCACCTGCACCCCCTAGCCCCGAAGCCACGTTCGAGTGTACCCTCCCCCCATGCACGAACCTCGGGGAACGCGCGTGAAGGCCAGCGGATGCGTCGTCGCGCTCGAAGCCGCGGCGACCCCCGGCGGAGAAGCGATCGAATACGGGAGCGCCATCGTGATCGGCCCCCACCACCTGCTGACCTGCGCCCACGTGGTGGCTACCCACAGGGGCAAGGGACCACTTCACGCAGAAATCCGCGTCACGGGCTCGGATATGGCTATCCCGCCGGAGCAATGTGAGGTCGATAGCGCGCATGACCTAGCGCTCTTACGAACCAACGAGCCCCTCGGTGCGTCATGCGCACGCTGGCTCGACAATGACTCCCGCAATCGCTGGCTCAGGCTGGCGCGCCGGTGGTGCGCCATCGGTTACGACCGCACGTTGAGGCGATTGGGTAGTTCCTGCGGCGGAGCGTGGCTGGCAAACACGGACAACGATGTGCGGCTTCATGGGGGTATTCCCGTGGGCTACAGCGGCGGCCTACTGAGCCCGTCCAAAGACGCGCACCCGCAACTGGCCATAGGTATGCTCGTGTTGGGTGGTGAGACGGCAGCCACTTCCCGGGCACTTTATCCGGAAGCGCTCCAACGCTTCTTGGATAACTGTCAGTCTGCGATAACACTTGAACGCGTGGCGTGGCGACCGTCGCCCAGTGGGTACACCGAAAACTTCCGTGACGAACGAGCTCGGCACGGGCCGCGTTTTGGTCGTGAGGACCTGCTGGCGCAAATGCGCAAGGTGGTGGAGAACGACGGGTGGGTTATCCTCAAAGGCTCTTGGGGGGTCGGCAAGAGCGCCGTGATGCACTACCTGCTGCAGGAGTTGGAACAGAGCGGCTCTGTTCCTCATCACTTCATCCGCCGTGGGCACAACACGTGGGACCAGCCGGCACGCATAGCGGAGAACTTGGCAAGTCAGCTGCGCTGGATGTTCCCCGAAGCGGGTGAAATGTCTCCTGACACCGACCTGCAAGCGCTGCTAAAAGTCATTTCGAGTCAAGTGCTGGTGCCTCAAGACCGGCGTCTCACCCTGCTCGTCGACGGCTTGGACGAGATTGCGTTTCAGACCCACGGCAATCCCTCACAACGGTTTCTGCCGCGACCTTTGCCGCCACGGGTGAGCTTTGTCGTGGCGTCGCGTCCCGCGGCCCTTCACTTGGAAGTGTTTGCCGAGCAACCCTGCTCGGTGCTTGACCTTGATTTTGACCAAAATCTCAAAGAGTCGAGTACGAACGCCTGCCGTCAGTACCTGCTAGCCTCGGGTGAATCGGAAGATGTCGCGCGACGCCTGAGCGAGGCAGTGGGCGGCAAGTTTCTACTCTGCAAGAGGATGCGTGAAACCCTAGGAACAAGTCAAGGTGGGTCGTCTGTTGAGCAGCGCCTCGGCGCGGTGCGCGACGGAATTCAGGTGGTGTTTAAACAGTGGTGGGCGCAACGGGTTACCGACACGGGTGATGGGTTCAAGGCCAAACGCATGAAGATTGGCCTTGGATATCTGTGCGTCGCTCGTGAAGGCTTGCCCCGACTGGTGCTTCAACGTCTCTGCGGGAACGATTGGAGCGTGGACGAGTTTCGGACGACAATGCTTCCGCTGCTGGCCCCAACCACGGCGGGCAAGGACGAGCTGTTCTCCATCGGTCATGGCACCCTACGCGAGTTCTTCGTTGGCCTGCTAGGCGAGCCGTTGCATAAAATCACGCGGCAATTGGCGGATGCGTTGTGCCGTTGGTCAGACCAACGTGACGAATTTGAGCGCCGCTATGTCTTGCGACACGGTTTGGAGCATTGGCGCGAACTCGACGATTGGCAGAGATTCGAAGAGTTGGCGCTCGACGCAGGGTATCTCGAAGCCCTGTGCGCCGAGGTTGGGGTCGACCCCCTGAATGCAGAGCTGGATAGCGCGCTACTTGTGTTGGGCGACGACGCGTCTACAGCACTGCGGACACTGTGACGCTACACTCGAGCTCGCGAGTCGGCCTTGCGTCAGCAGCCACGAATCTTTGCAGAAGACTTCCATGCTTGGTGCGTGCTCGGGCAGCTCCATTCCCATGAAGTATTGCGTTGGCCCTCCGCGGACTGAGGCTCCGTGGTCGGCTCAAGGTTCCGGCGACGCACAACGAAAGTGTGCTGCTGGGCGCCGAGTGGTCAATGTCCGATCGGAGGCGGTGCTTCGGTGGCGCGACATCCACAACACGACAGCGAGCACTCAAAGATCCGGAACAATTCTGAGGGCCTTCTGGTGCGACGACATCTCATTGCGCTGACCGATCCATTGCCAACAAGCTCCTAGGCCAGAGCTCCGCACCAACGTCCAGAAGCCACACGTTGCCTTGGTCATCACCGACAACAGCTCTTCCTCGCATCGACGTGGCGACGCAGGTGAATCCGCCCAACCCCACGAAAGAGCTAAGACACTTGCCACTGTCAAGGTCCCACCAATTGATTGTGGCATTATCCGACGCCAAGACTGCTCGCTTCCCATTGGCACTTACTTCACACGCACCTGCGTACCCCGAATCGTCCGCCATTTCATGAATGCACGCGCCATTCTTCAAGTCCCAAACCTTAAGTGTCCGCATACCAGAGACGGTCACCGCTCGCTCTGCCTCGGCCACCAAAGTACACGCGTTGAGCGACCCCAAAAAGCCTCGAAAACAGAGCGTGTGGACACAGTTTCCGGTCGTGAGGTCCCAGACCTTTAGCCGATCGTGTACGGCGAATCGCCGGGGGACGCCATCCGTAGAAAGCGAAATCGCCTTCTCCCCATCCGATTGGAGCGTACGCGCAAGAACCCATGAACTTCCATGGAGGGTACGAAGACCTGTGCCGGACTTCAGATCCCACACATGTAGTAGGTTTCCCGAAACAGCCGCCGCCAACTTGCCATCTGGCGTTAACATGCATGCGCTTACCGCTGAGTCGCATTTCAGGATGAAAGCGCACCTCTTATCCGTTAGATTCCAAACCCTCAGTGTCCCGTCTGACGACCCCGAGACCAGGCGTGCTCCGTCAGCAGTGATCGCGCAGGCGTTCACTGAACCCAAGTGACCACGCAAGACCAAAAGGCAATTGCCGCTTTTCAGATCCCAAACCCTGAGGCTTCTGTCAAATGAGGCCGATACCGCTCGCTCACCGTCCGCCGTAATCGCGCACGCTTTAATACGGTGTGAATGGCCCACCAGTGTGTGAATGCAGGCGCCCGTTGTCAGATCCCACGCCTTCAGCGTGTTGTCCGACGACGCTGAGAGTGCTCGTTCGCCGTCCGGCGTAATCGCGCACGCGTTTATGCGACGCGAATGACTATGCGGTGCATTAGGAGCTTTCACGCCCCCCAGGTGCCACGCCCTCAACGTGTAGTCATCCGAAGCCGACACCGCCCGAGCCCCGTCTGCAATCACCCCACATGCGTTGATCGCACGTTGATGACCACGCAATATGTAAAGGCACTTGCCAGATTTGATGTCCCAGACTCTCAACGTCTTGTCCTCGGATGCCGAAACAGCCCGAGTTCCGTCGGCGGTCACGGCGCATGCGTCGACCGAACCTTGGTGCCCCTGCAGTGTGCCAGCGCATACGCCCGCGCTTAGGTCCCAAACCCGAATCGTCTTATCCAACGAGGCAGACACTAATAGAGTTCCATCCGCGGTCACGGAACATCCGTTGACCCAGCCCGAATGGCCCTCAAGCGTTTGCAGGCAGGTGCCTGTCTCCAACTGCCATACTCTCAACGTTTTGTCGGCCGATCCCGAAACGGCTCGCTCTCCGTCCGGTGTTGCGAGAAGAGCAGTAATGCGACCGGAATGGCCTTGGAGGGCATGGAGACACTTCCCCGTCTGCAGATCCCATACTCTCAGTGTGCCGTCCCTTGACGCGGACACGATTCGCGTTCCGTTGGCCGTCACTGCGCAGGCATCGACCGCAGCCGAATGGCCTTCCAGAATGTGAAGGCAGTTGCCATTCCTCAAGTCCCATACTCTCAGTGTGCAATCAACTGAGGCAGAGACTGCACACT
>CBINDO010000103.1:0-23934 GCA_966249405.1 uncultured bacterium
GCAGCCATGCTTCGCGCAGGTTGTCCGGCAGCGCAAACACGACGAAACCGAGCGCCTGCTCCGCGAACGTCAGCGGGTGCACGATCAGGTGCTGGTGGGGGGTGGCTGTCGGAACCAGGGGGAGCCACGCTGCGGCGTTGGACCCCGCAGCGGCACCGTTGGCGGCGGGTTGACTCGCGGGTGGGTATGCGCTCGGCAGCTGCCGCCAAATTTCGAAGATGCGTTGGAACATCCCGCTCTCGATGGGCGCGTAGTGACGAGCCACCAACTGCAGTCGTGAGCTCGGATCGTGCCGCGGGTTCGGCGTCGAAGTCTCGTCGCGATCGAACAAGAATACGGCGCACGTCGGCACTCCGATGTGTGGGAGCGTACCGCGTACGATCCGCTCGACGCTCGTCGTGTCCCGCGCGGAACTCAGCGCGCTCCCGAGGAGGCTGACGGCGTGTGCGAGGTTTACGTGTTGGTGAACCTCGAAGTAGGCGTTCTCTGGGGCGATGAAGGGGTAGCCATCGAGCGACGTCGTGAGGCTCGGCGCTGCAACTGCCTCGCAGCCGCACGATTGACGGACCACGAGCTCGACGTCCACGGGCGTGCGCATTGCCGCTCGCATGCCCCTCATGGCTGGTAGCAGCGCCTCCAAGGCCGCGGCTCCCACCGCTTCGAGCGGCTGGCGTACTGTCGTCAGTGGCGGCTTTGCCGAAAGGGCGAGCTCACCGTCGTCGAAGCCCACCACCGCTATCCGCGCCGGAATCTCGAGTCCTCGGTCGCGCAAAGCCGCCATCGCCCCGACCGCCATTTGATCGTTCGCCGCCACGATTGCATCCACGGTGGTCAGGCGTTGACGCTCGTCGAGCAGGCGCACCGCGTCGAACCCAGAAGGTTCGAGGAAGTCGCCTGGTACCACGCACGCGTCGTCGAAGGGCACGCCGTGCCGTTGCAGTGTCGCGCGGAACGCGGCCTCGCGTACGGCGCTGCTTGGATTTCCCTCAGCGCCTCCGATGAACGCGAAACGGCGCCTACCATGAGCCAGCAAGTGCTCGACGAGCTGAGATACGCCCCTACTTTCTACTACTTCGACCGATGGTACCCCTGGCAGCGCCCCGATGCTCACGTGGGGCACGGCCAGCCGCTCACACAACTCTACGACGGCGCGGCTGCCCACTTGGGTTGCCAGGATCCCGGTCTCGACCACCAGGCCGTCGATGGCTGGCCTGCGCGCCATCTCGAACAAGAAGGAGCCGTCGAACAGCAACGTGTCGCTCGATAGGTAACCTCCAGCAAACACGACCAGACGGATGCCGTGTTTTTGCGCCGCTTCGTTCAGCCCTCGCACCAGCCGCGCTTGGTAGCCGGACAGCAGGTTGTTGACGAGAAAACCGACGGTGAGCGGCGCGTCCACATCACCGCAAACGGCTCGCGCAGGAGATGCATAACCCCAGCGTCCGTTCAGTTCAGACGGTCGCCCCGAACGGCCCGGCACGGGCGGCGAGCGCGCCGACGCAGTCGGACTCGAGAGCGGCGCGACTTCGCGCTACTGGCCGCCAGCGGCCAGCTCGTTCCGTTCCGTTCGACAGGTCTCGCCCTGTCACAGCGCTATCAGCCCCTCGAGGTCATCCCGCCTCGGCGACGTTTTTCATCGCGGCGAGTCCCTTCTCGAAGTCTTTTCCAATCGCCTTCTCCATGTTGAACAACAGGCTCATCAGCTTGACGATGAATGGTGACGGCCCCCGCATGTTCCACGTCACTTCGGTGTGACCGTCGCGCGGCGCGAGCGTGAACTCGGTGGTGTTCGTGGTCTCCCAGGGAGCGATGAAGTGCAGAGCAATAACGACGCGGGACGGCTCGGTGGCCTCCGTGATCGTCATCTCGCCGGAGCCGACCTTCTTGTTGCCCGTCCACGCGTAGTGTGCACCTTTGCCGGCCTCAGCTCCGTCGAAGCGGCGCTCGAGGTTTGGATCCAGCTTGTCCCACGGAGACCAGCCGTTCCAGTTGCGGAAGTTGGCGATCAGGTCGTAAACTTCTTCCGGTGATGCCTGGATCTGGATCGACCGAGAAACCACCATTTCGTTTGGCTTCGTCGAGGCGATTGCGGCGAGCACGACGACAAGGCCAACGAGCACTCCCAGGACCCACAACACGACAGTCATAGCCGCCGAACCATACTCGGTTCGGCGGCAAAGGGAAGACTGCTCGGCGCGGTGGTGCACAGGATCGCATCGACTCCACGTCAGAGGTGAAATCGGATGCCCGCGAATGCACTTTCGAAGCTCACGTCGCCGATGTGCAAGGTCGCAACTCCCGCCAGAATCTCCGTACGCATCAGGAGGACCCCCAGACTCGTCTGACCCTCGTAAACGAACGCTTCGCCGAGCGTGCCGGCGTCGCCATCGAGTCGCACGACGAGGGGCTCGAACGGATAGAACTCTGCAGAGACCGAACCGTTGAAGCCCGCCGCCTTGGAGATCGTGTCCACCTGGAAGCGTGCACCGAGGCCGAGCCGAAGTTGAAACGCCGGCCTGTCGAAGAGGGCGATGCGCAGCCCGACGTCCCCCAATAGCGTGCTGTCTGTTGCTTCTGCAGCTTGCGGTTCGACCCAGTATGTCAGTTTCGTGTCGAGGCCCAATCCTCGGTGGTGGTCGACCGTACCCTGGACGGTTCCGCGCCACAGGCCGTCGACGGTGGTGCCCGTATCCAGCTGCAACTGTCCGCGCGCCGACTGAACTTGGTCGACACGTGCCGGCGCTCCTTCGGTCCCGTCGTCCAAGCCTGCTGTTTCCGAGTAGCACGTACCATCCACACACGCGACGACGCGTTCACGCGTTTGGCACTCAGCATCCTCGCGCGTGCAGCTCGATGGGATGGGGGCATCCAGCGTGAAACGTCGCCGAGCGAGGTTGCCAGCCACCGAGCCGCGGTAAGGGTACAGGGGATAGAACCAAGGTTGCGTCAGCGTCAAGGTCAGGTTCTGAGCGGCGCTCGTATCTTCGCGCGGCTCGTAGTAGTAGCGACGGTCGTCGTCGTCATCGTCGTCGTCGAAGAACAGATTGAGGATGAAGCTGCCGTCGCCGTCATCGTCATCGTCCGAACTCGACGAGCTGTCGCTCGAAGAGCCCGTCTCTTCGCGTACGTCGGAGAGTTTGCCTGCGAAGGCTGGGGACGCCCAGAGGCAGCTCAGCCACGTGATGACTCGTGTCGTTTCCCTCGCCCATCGTGCGCCGTCCATGTCTCGCCTTCAGCAAGCCATATGCCAACGCGCGGATATGCCGTCTCGAGCCCACTTTGCGGGTGAAGCGGCCGTTCCGTCCCTTCCGGCGTGCGACAGCGAGTGTGCCGTGCCGTATCGTGTGCCTGCGCTTCACAGTGAAGCGGGCACGCGCCCGCATCACCGTGCGGGGCGTCGCTCGGGCAAAAGTCCCTGTTTCACGATGAATTCGATGATCGCCGGGAGCCCGTCTCCCGTTTTGATACAAGAGAAGACGAAGGGGCGCTCGCCGCGCATCTTGCGAGCGTCGCGGTCCATGACTTCCAGCGAAGCGCCGACGTAAGGAGCCAGGTCCGTTTTGTTGATGACGAGCAGGTCGCTCTTGATGATCCCCGGCCCGCCCTTGCGAGGGACTTTGTCTCCGCCCGCGACGTCAATCACGTATATCGTCAAGTCGCTGAGTTCAGGGCTGAAGGTGGCGCTCAGGTTGTCGCCGCCGCTCTCGACGAAGATCAACTCCAGGCCCGGTATGCGCTTGTTTATCTGCGCCACGGCTTCCAGGTTGATCGAGGCGTCTTCCCGGATCGCGGTGTGTGGACAGCCGCCGGTCTCCACTCCGACGATGCGCTCGATGGGTAACGCCCCACTGCGCATCAGAAACTGTGCGTCCTCTTGGGTGTAGATGTCGTTGGTTATCACCGCGAGGTTGTAGTCGTCGCGCATGGCCTTGCAGAGCGCGTCCACCAACGCCGTTTTTCCGGAACCGACCGGTCCACCGATGCCAACTCGAAGTGCTGATTGAGGGGTGTTCATGGGTTACCTTTGTGGCTCGAGCGAGGCTCGACGTTCAGGAGCGGAAGAGGCGCGAGTATTGTTCTTCGTGCCACGCGCTCGCGAGGAAAAATGCCGGGGAAGAGTATCCGATCTCGTCGACCTCGACGCCAATCGACGTACGGACTGCTTCAGGTACTCGGGCGATGAACTCCGAGAGGACGGTTTGCGCCGCGAGTTGCCCCAGGCGCATCACTCGGCTTGCCGCGCTCACCTGGTTCTCCGCCCACGCGAAGGCAAATCCAGCGAGCATGTCGTGCTCATCAATCCCGAAATGCAGCGCTGCCAAAGCGAACATCACGAGATACGTCGAGTCCTCGTGATCTTTGAACGGCGCTGCTCGTTCGACTCCGAGGTGCGAAAGCAACCGGGCGAGGGAGCGCCCCAGGTGTTGCTCCTCGGCCCGCAGCTCGGCGGTCTCTCGATACGCCAATACACGTCGCGAGACCTCCACCATTGCTTCGGTCGTCGGGAGCGACTGCCACTGTCGATACGCCATGCGTAGCAACGGCAGATCCGTTCGTGCCAACCCATGGAGCAGAGTGCCAGTGAGCCACGCGGAGAGATCCTCCGGTCGGGTCAGCCACCCCACATCCGCCGCCTGTTCCAGACCCTGGGAGTAGGCAAAGGCGCCGATCGGAAAGGCCGGGCTGCAAATCTGTAGAAGCCGCAACATGGGCAAGCTGGTAAGCGGCGCAGCCGACGTCTCGTGAACGCCCGATGGTTGCTCCCTACCGCTCGCGCCATCCCTCGTCGACGCGGCCTTCATTGGTTCGACCCCGAAGGGTCCTGGTCGTCCCAGTTGGTGTGAATCACGCCTGCGCGATGGGGTGAACTCCCCGTGACGCGCAGTTCACCCGGTAGGCGTACTTTGGGTTGTTGCTGAACGTTCGGATGGCTGAGCTCGAAAGTCGGCGAGTGGTCGCCGTGACCATGCGAGTGGTGGCCGTGGCCATGCGAGTGGTGGCCGTGATCGTGCGAGTGATAATGAGGATGTGACGCGAACGAATGACCGCTGCCGTAAGCGCCCGACTCGGGTTCGAACGGGAGCTCGTCGAGGGTCGGCTCGAGGCCCAACTGCCGTAACATGTCGTCAATCACGTAGTCGTGATGGTAACGCAGCTCTCCGGGCAGGATCTGCACGGCCATGTGGCGATTCCCGAGGTGGTATGCGGCGCGGCTGAGCAGCAACACGTCGGACGTCACCACGCGTGAGACCGCCTCCGGTTTGGCGCGCACGACCACTATCTCACCGCCCTCCATGTCGAGGAGATCACCGTCCCTGAGGCTCCGACCTCGGGGCAGCACCACAGCCACCTCGCGCCCATCCGTCAAACGCGCGCGAAAGCGGCTTTTCTGCCGTGCGTCGTAGCTCAACTCGAGCTCGGCCGTCGGTGTTCCGTCGGCCGTAAACCAAGCCGTGATTTGCAGAAGGGGAGACATGGGGAAGTGGCCTCGTCGGATCAGAACAGGAAGTAGCGCTGCGCCATCGGCAGCACTCTGGCTGGTTCGCACGTGAGCAACTTCCCGTCGGCGCGCACCTCGTACGTTTGGGGGTCGACCTCCATGTGCGGCTGCAGGTTGTTGTGGATCATGTTGCGCTTGGTGATGCCGCGGATGTTGCCGACGCCTTTTACGCGTTTGCCGAGGCGCAACTTCTCCTTGATGCCGTCCTGGTGAGCGACCTTGGAGACGAACGTCACGCACGTCTGGTGGAGCGCGCCACCGAGCGCTCCGAACATCGGGCGATAGTGTACCGGTTGAGGCGTCGGAATCGAGGCGTTCGGGTCGCCCATCGGCGCGGCGATGATCATGCCGCCTTTGATGATCATCGCCGGCTTGGTCCCGAAGAATGCCGGTTTCCACAATACCAGATCGGCCAACTTGCCGACCTCGATCGAGCCCACCTCGTCGGCGATGCCGTGACTCAACGCGGGGTTGATCGTGTATTTGGCGATGTAGCGCTTGAGACGGAAGTTGTCGTGTTCGGCGGGATCGGGGCTCAGTGAACCAAACTGCGCCTTCATCTTGTGAGCCGTTTGCCACGTGCGGCACACCACTTCACCGACACGGCCCATCGCTTGAGAGTCCGACGAAATCATGCTGAACGCGCCCATGTCGTGCAAGATGTCCTCGGCCGCGATCGTCTCCTTGCGAATGCGCGATTCCGCGAACGCGATGTCCTCGGCGATGTTTGGATCGAGGTGATGACACACCATCAACATGTCCAGGTGTTCATCGATCGTGTTGACCGTATACGGGCGGGTGGGGTTGGTGGAGGAGGGTAACACCTCCGGGCGACCGCAGGCGGTGATGATGTCCGGAGCGTGACCGCCGCCGGCGCCCTCCGTGTGATAGGCGTGGATCGTTCGGCCCTTGAACGCCGCGAAGGTGTCTTCCACGAACCCGGACTCGTTGAGTGTGTCGGTGTGGATCGCGACCTGGATGTCCTGGTCTTCGGCGACCGACAGGCACGTGTCGATGGCGGCCGGTGTGGTCCCCCAATCCTCGTGGAGCTTGAGCCCGATGACGCCAGCTTCTACCTGCTCGACGAGCGCATCGGGAAGGCTAGCGTTACCTTTGCCCAAGAAACCGAGGTTCATCGGCAGCGCGTCGGCGGCGCGCAACATCTGATGGATGTTCCAAGGCCCTGGCGTACACGTCGTGGCGCTCGTGCCGGCGGCAGGCCCGGTCCCGCCGCCGATCATCGTCGTCACGCCGCTCATCAACGCATCCTCGATCTGTTGCGGACAGATGAAGTGGATGTGCGAGTCGATGGCGCCAGCGGTCACAATTAACCCCTCGCCAGCAATCACTTCGGTGCCCGGCCCAACCACGATGTCGACACCCGGTTGAACGTCGGGGTTGCCCGCTTTACCGATCGCGGCGATGCGTCCCGCGCGGATCGCGATGTCCGCCTTCACGACACCCCAGTAGTCGAGGATGAGCGCGTTCGTGATGACGGTGTCTACGGCTTCACGGTTCGTGCGTTGACTTTGCCCCATGCCGTCGCGGATCACCTTGCCGCCGCCGAACTTCACCTCTTCCCCGTAGATCGTCTTGTCGGCCTCCACGGCGAGCCACAAGGAACTGTCCGCGAGACGTACGCGGTCCCCCGTGGTGGGGCCGTACATCTCCGCATACGCTTTACGACTGATCTTGGCCATGTCTATTTCCTCGCCTTGCCGTTCAGAGTTTGCCCATTACCTTGGCATTGAATCCGTAAACTTCACGCGCGCCGTCGAACGCAACCAACTCGACTTCACGCGCTTGCCCGGGTTCGAAGCGAACTGCGGTGCCGGCGGCGATGTTCAAGCGGAAGCCACGTGTTGCCTCGCGGTCGAAAGACAGCGCAGCGTTGGTCTCGTAGAAGTGATAATGCGAACCGACTTGAATCGGCCGATCCCCGGTGTTGCTCACCGTGACACGTTTGGTCTCGCGTCCGACGTTGAGCTCGATGTCACCCGGCGCCGTAACGACCTCGCCCGGAATGTCCGAGCTCTTGCCGGCGCGGATCGGGTTGTGAACGGTCACCAACTTGGTTCCGTCGGGGAACGTCGCTTCCACCTGGACCTCCGGGATTAGCTCGGCGATCCCGCTCATCACGTCTTCTTCCGTGAGCACGGTGGCGCCGTAACTCATGAGGTCGGCCACTGTTCGCCCGTCGCGAGCACCCTCGAGTACCGCCGCGCTGATGTACGCGACCGCCTCGGGATAGTTCAGCTTCACGCCGCGCGCCTTGCGCCGCTCGGCGAGGTAGGCTGCGACGAATATCATCAACTTGTCTTTCTCGCGGGGAGTCAGTTCCATGGGTGAGTCCTTGCTGTGAACTTACGGGCGATGTCTCGCACTCTCGGTCAGGTGTGCCATACCCTCGGTGGTTCGGCTTCGATGCCGAGCAGGTGAGGGCGCAGCGCCCTCCAAACCCGCCCGAACAACATCTTGCAGTGTTCAGCGGAGGTGCCGAGATAGCGGCATACGATCGTGGACTGTTGGTCGGAAAGAGGCAGCTCACTAGCCCCGAACCGATGGTCGGAATGGGGGCCCCACAACCCTTCGACTGCAGAGCGGGTGGTGGCGAGCAGCTGCTTGGGTAAAGGGTGAAGCAAGAGCGTGCCGTACACGGGCAAGCCCTGGAATCCCCAAGGCGCGCGTAGGGCCGAGAAGTCGCCTTGCCCCGTGGGGGAGCCGAGGCGCAACGACTCGAGCAAGAGCGGTCGTCCTTGCGTGTGCACTTCCAGCCGTTGGTCGACGAACCCCGACGCGAACGGTTGGTTGCCGGCGGGACGACCGAGACAAGTGACTTCCCACAACGCGCAGCGGCTGCTCGCGTCGAGCTCGACCTGGGTTCGCAGTTCCGCTAGGGCGCCGTCGAAGATGATCGTCTCTTGCGGGAACCACTCGACGCTCGCGCCCGGACCGATCGAAATCCGCTGTTCCTGGCGAGCGAGCTCACCGGGGCTTCGGTAGAACTTCGTCGCACCCGGCGTAGTCACCAGCGCGCGTGCACCCGCCTGGGCGCGCACTCGAACGTCGAGCACGTCACCCCCCACGATTCCGCCCGGCGGGTGAATGACGTAAGTCTGGCACACGCCGGAGCTCTCGAGGAACGGGCGCTGCACACGCAGCGGCCCCTCGTGTTCGCGGCGCACGAGCACCGTTTGCGCGCCGCGCAGTTCGTACTCGAGATTGAGCCTCGCGCTCCACTCACGTGTGACGTCTCCGTCGTAAGACGTCACGCCCGCGGGGCCGCTCGCCTTTCGACGTGGGTGTTCACTCGACGTCACGGAGAGCGAGACTTGCGGAACCGACGTCGACACGGAGGGGATCTGCTCACACCACGAGGTATTTGGCGATCAAATCCTCGGACAAATCACTCATCTGCCCGCCGGCCACCCGCCGGCCGCGGTCCAGGATGCAGAACTGTTTGGCGACGCGCCGCGCAAACGGGAGCTTTTGCTCGACGAGTAGGATTGACAGCCCCTCCTCGTTGAGGCGCATCAGGATGTCCCCAATCTGTTTGACGATGTTCGGTTGGATGCCTTCGGTCGGTTCGTCGAGGATCAGGAGCTTGGGTTCACTCATGAGGGCCCGCCCAATCGCGAGCTGTTGCTGCTGACCGCCGGAGAGGTCGCCGCCGCGCCGATGCAACATCTCCTTCAATACTGGAAATAGATTGAAGATCCGGTCGGGGATGTGCGCCTTGCTGCCCGGTTTTCCAGCGAGACCTACGAGCAGGTTCTCCTCGACCGTCAGCTGACTGAAGATCTCTCGTCCTTGAGGAACCAGTCCGATGCCCGAACGCGCGCGCGACGATTGTGGGAGTGTGGTCAAGGATTGGCCCTTGAAGCGGATCTGACCGGAGGCCGACTTCAGTCCGCCCATGATCGTCTTGAGCAGGGTCGTCTTGCCCACGCCGTTGCGCCCCATCAGGCACATGCAAGTACCTTCGGGGACCTCGAGGTCGACGTCCCAAAGGGTGTGACTTTGACCGTAAAACTGATTGAGCTTTTCGACTTGCAGCATGACGTGTCTCACTCACCCAGATACACTTCGATGACCTTGGGGTTGGCTTGCACTTCGTCCATCGTGCCTTCGGCAAGCACCGAGCCTTCGTGCAAAACCGTCACCGTGCGCGCGATGCTGCGGACGAACTCCATGTCGTGTTCGACGACGACGACCGTGTGTTCTCCAGCCAGCTTGTTGAGGAGCTCCGCCGTACGCTCTACCTCTTGATGGGTCATGCCCGCTACCGGCTCGTCCACGAGTAGGACTTTGGGGTTTTGCGCCAACAACATCCCGATCTCGAGCCATTGCTTTTGGCCATGCGACAAGAGGCCTGCGGTGTCGTGGATACGGTCCTTCAAGCCGATCAACTCGAGGAGCTCGTCGACGCGTTCGCGTTGCGGTTTGGTCAAACCCTTGAACAAGGTATGCCACAGGCCGCGGTTGTCTTTGAGCGCCAACTCGAGGTTCTCGAACACCGAGTGCCCTTGAAAGACCGTCGGGCGTTGAAACTTGCGGCCGATGCCGAGGCTCGCCACCTCGTCCGGCGTCATGTGGGTCAAGTCCCGCCGATCGCGCTCTTTGCCAATCAAGAACACGTGGCCTTCGTCGGGACGCGTCTTGCCGGTGATCACGTCTTGCAGCGTCGTTTTGCCAGCGCCGTTTGGGCCGATGATGCACCGCAATTCGCCCTCGTCCAAGATCAACGTCAGGTTGTTGAGCGCTTTGAAGCCGTCGAAACTGACGGAAATGTTGTCGACCGCGAGCAGCGCACGTGCCCGCTTCTGGATCACCGCGTTGTAGCGGGTTTCGTCCACGAGCTTCGGGCGCGGCGCTTTGCTTGGCCGCTTGGAAGTATTCGGCTTGGAGCTGCGGTCGGAGACCGGCTCGACCGCGGGGAGGGGTTCGGAGGCGGAAGTGCCTTTCGAGTAGCTCGTCGTCACTTTTTCTGCTGCCAAGTTCATTGTGCCGCCTTCCGATGCTTGAGCCGTTGCCAGAGTCCAACCAAGCCCTGAGGCAAGAAGAGTGTCACTGCCACGAACGCAGCCCCCAATACGTACAACCAGTAGTCCGGAAATTCGGCGGTGAACCAGCTCTTCGCGCCGTTCACTAGCCACGCACCAATCGGTGCACCGATGAGACTGCCACGGCCGCCCACGGCGACCCAGATCACCATCTCGATGGACTTCTTGGGGTCGAGTTCTCCCGGGTTGATGATGCCGACCTGTGGAACATAGAGGGCGCCCGCGACCCCGCAGATGACAGCCGACAGCGTCCACGTGAACAGCTTGTACTTGAGCGGGCTATAGCCGGTGAACGACACCTTGTTCTCGTGGTCACGGATCGCGGTGAGCACGCGTCCAAAACGTCCAGTCACCACGAACCGGCAAACGATGTACGACACGAGCAGCGCGAGGCCCGACAGGATGTACAGGCCGAGCTTCGTCGAAGGCTCGGCCAACGAATACCCGTACAGCCGCTTGAAGTCGGTGAGGCCGTTGTTTCCGCCGAAACCCGTCTCGTTGCGGAAGAACCACAACATCGCGGCAAAGGTGAGCGCCTGGGTGATGATCGAGAAATACACGCCGCTGATCCGGGAGCGGAAAGCGAAGTAGCCGAACACGAAGGCCAGCGCTGCCGGCACGACGACGGCCATCAGCAATGCGAACACGATGTTGTCGAACCCGTACCAAAACCATGGCAGTTCCTTCCAATCCAGGAACACCATGAAGTCCGGCAGTTCGCTGCGGTACACGCCTTCACCCGCCATGTCGCGCATCATGTGCATGCCAATGGCGTAGCCTCCGAGCGCGAAAAATACGCCGTGCCCGAGGCTCAAGATCCCCCCAAACCCCCAAATCAGATCCATGGCGAGCGCGACCATGGCAAAACACATGAACTTTCCGAACACGTTCACGACGTGGTGCGGCACGTGCACGGCTGAGCTCGGTGGGACGAGCGCGTTGAGGATCGGAATCAAAACCACGAGCACCGACGTCACTCCGAGCAAACCGAGCCACGCTTGACGCGTGTGCAGCTGGCCAAAGAAACCTTTGAGCTTTTCCATAACTTCAAACTTCTGCAGCGCGGCCCTTGAGCGCGAACAGACCCTGCGGACGTTTTTGGATGAAGAGGATGATGAGCACGAGCACGAAGATCTTGCCCAGCACTGCGCCAGCAAACGGCTCGAGGAACTTGTTGACCATGCCAAGGCCGATGGCGCCCAGGATCGAGCCGATGATGTTACCCACTCCGCCGAGCACGACCACCATGAACGAGTCGACGATATACCCCTGACCGAGCTCGGGACCCACGTTGCCGACCTGAGACAGCGCGACGCCGCCGAGTCCAGCTACCGCCGAACCCAACGCGAACGTCCACATGTCGATGGCTTGGCTCGGGATCCCGCAGTTGTTGGCCATGTTGCGGTTCTGAGTCACCGCTCGCACGTACAGGCCCAAGCGCGTGTGGCGCAGCAGGAACCAGACGAGCCCCACGACGACGGCCGTGAACGCGATGATGGCGAGACGCGAGTACGGCAACACGACGGTGGGCATCAATTCCCACCCGCCGGAGAGCCACGAGGGGTTCGACACCGAGACGTTCTGCGCGCCGAACGTGAGCCGAACCGTTTGAATCAAGAGCAGTGAGACGCCCCACGTGGCCAGCAGCGTTTCGAGGGGGCGCCCGTAGAGAAAACGCACGACCCCGCGTTCCAGGAGCAAACCCACGAAGCCGGTCACGACGAAAGCGACGGGCATGGCGGCGATCAGGTAGTAGTCCGACGCCGCAGGTAAGTAGCTCGTGAACAAGTTCTGGATCACGAAGGTCGTGTAGGCGCCGATCATCAACATCTCACCGTGGGCCATGTTGATGACGCGCATGAGGCCGAAGGTGATCGCGAGGCCGAGGGCCGCGAGCAGTAGGATACTGCCCAAGCTGAGACCATAAAATGTGTTGGCGACGATGCCGATCAACGCAAAGCGACCTTGAATTGCCGACAGCGCTCGGGCCGCTGCCGAACGTACCTCGGCGTTGGGCTCGCTGAAGGTCCCGTCGTCATTGGGCTTGGTCAGGCGCTCCAGGTCGGCCGTGTGTGTGACATCCCCTTCTTTGCTGAGGATCGCGAGCGCGGCGAGGCGCTTGGCGGTATCCGTGCCAGCTAAGTCGATTTGGGCCAATGCGAGACTCAGCTGTCGCTTGATGTCCGCGACGGTCTCTTTCGCCATCGACGCGGCGATGGCATCGCGCAGTTCTTCGCTCGGACGCTTGGCAACTTCTGTCGCCGCTTCGAGGCGGAGCGCGACGTCTTTGGACTGGAGCCGCAATTGCGCCAATGCTGGGCCCAAGGACCTGCGCACCGAGTTGTTGACCATGGGTGCCTCCAGGCTGCCGGAGGGTTGTCCCGGCTCGCCCGTGACCGCATTGGTCGTCGATTCACCCGCGCTGCCACTCTTGACGATGAATGCGGTGTGCGCTGAATCGTACTTGAGCTCGCGGTTGTCGAGGGCGCGCAGCACGGTGAGGGCGCGCGGGTCCTCACTGCTGGCTAGCTCACCAATGGCGGCCTTGAGTTTGTCGATGTCCCCCGAACCCAAGTCCGCGATGTTCTGTTCCACGGTCGCGGCACGCGCCGGAATCGGGAGCAGCAGCAAGGCGATCGTGCTCAGGAGGAGAACCAAACGTGCTGGAAGGTGAGCAGAGTACATGCGATCTCGACGGAGCAGAGGGTATAGGCGGAGCGAGGCCAAAGGAGGGAGAAGGCCTCGCCCCAGAGTAGAGAGCTGTTAAGGAACGCTATCTAAGTTAACGCTAAGCTTTCACTTGAACTTTGCGGTCTCGCAGTTGCCGCAGACCCAGGGGTACTGCCAGTCGGCAACCTTCTTCGAACTCTCCGGAACGTACTTGCTCCAGGGTTCTGCGCGGACCGGACCTTCGGTCTTCCACACGACCTGGAACTGTCCGTTGGCTTGGATCTCGCCGATGTAAACCGGCTTGTGGAGGTGGTGATTCTTCTCGTCCATCTTGGCTTCGAAGCCCGAGGGCGCTTTGAAGAGTTGACCAGCAACAGCCTGACGGACGGCGTCGACGTCGGGGGTGCCCGCTTGCTCGACCGCTTGTGCCCACATGTGAATGCCGATGTATGTGGCCTCCATCGGATCGTTGGTCACGCGCTTGGCCGCGTCCGGGAGGTTCTTCGCCTTGGCGTAAGCCATCCACTTGTCGATGAAGCTCTTGTTGACCGGGTTGTCGATCGACTGGAAGTAGTTCCACGCGGCGAGGTGGCCCACGAGCGGCTTCGTATCGATGCCGCGGAGCTCTTCTTCACCCACGCTGAACGCCACGACCGGGATGTCCTCGGCCTTCAAACCTTGGTTCGCGAGCTCCTTGTAGAAAGGAACGTTCGAGTCGCCGTTGATGGTGGACACCACTGCGGTGGGCGTACCGGCGGCGAACTTCTTGATGTTCGCGACGATCGTCTGATAGTCGCTGTGACCGAACGGGGTGTACTCTTCCATGATGTCGGAGTCGGGCACGCCCTTCGACTTCAGGAAGTACTTGAGGATCTTGTTCGTCGTGCGCGGATAAACGTAGTCGGTACCCAACAGTACCCACTTCTTGGCGCCGCCGCCCTCTTTGCTGGCTAGGTACTCCACGGCGGGAATTGCTTGCTGGTTCGGAGCTGCGCCCGTGTAGAAGACGTTGTACGACGACTCTTCACCTTCGTACTGGACGGGATAAAAGAGCAGGCCATTGAGCTCCTCGAACTTCGGCAAGACGCTCTTGCGCGACACCGACGTCCAGCAACCGAACACGGCGGCGACCTTGTCTTGCTGAATCAGCTTCTGCGCCTTTTCTGCGAACAGCGGCCAGTCAGAGGCCGGATCTTCGACCACGGCTTCGACCTTGCGACCCAAAACGCCGCCACTGGCGTTGATTTCCTCGATCGTCATGAGCGCGACGTCCTTGAGCGACGTCTCGCTGATGGCCATGGTGCCAGACAACGAATGGAGGATACCGACCTTGATCGGGCTAGTGTCGCCAGGCTTGGCGCTCAACTTCGCCGTTGCCGGCGCGTCCGCGACGGGCGCAGCCTTGGCAGGCGTAACTTCTGTTTTGGCGGGCTCCACCTTCTGTGAAGCGGACCCTTTGCATCCTGCGAGCGACGTGCCGAGGAGTAAACCCGCGGCCAGACTTAACCATCGATTCATAAGCAGCGTTTCCTGTTGGGTGACGAGTGGTGTTGTTTTGCCAGGGAGGACGAGTGGAGCTGTGACCCTGGCCACGCGGAAGATGGGGGGGGCTATGTTTCCGGGGAATGTCTTGCGAATATCCGGGCGGGAAATTTGAGTCTCGAGTTACTTCCTGGTGTTTCCAGAACTGCCGGCCGTCTTCCTGGACTCGAATGTGGACCTCGGCGGAAACGTAAACCGGCAGGACACTCGGGCGAAATGACCCGCGGCGGACTAACAGCCAGATGAGCCGCTACCGCGACGCCGTGTGGCTTGCCCAGGGTTCCGCACCCGAGTCCAAAGACGCGACACTCGCGATTTCGCCGCCAGGCGTGGTAAGGCACGGCCGATGAATCCAGAGTTCTTCGTTCTGGTCACGGCGGCCGCAACGTTGGGGGTCACCCACACCGCGTTGGGTCTCGATCACACACTGCCGTTCATCATGCTCGGCCGCGCGCGCTCGTGGTCGCTCGCCAAAACGCTGGGCATCACGAGCATGTGCGGTGTTGCCCACGTGGCGAGCTCGGTCGTCGTCGGTGCCTTGGGCGTCAGCGTCGGCGTCGCCGTGTCTTCCCTCGAATGGTTCGAAGAACTGCGAGGTTATTGGGTCGCCTGGGCGCTCGTCGCCTTCGGCTGCGCGTATGCCGCGATCGCGCTGCTCAATCTTCGGAAGCGCAACCCGCATCGCCACGTGCACGTCGACACCGACGGCACCTGGCGTCGGCGTTACCACGGCCACGAGCGACGGGAGTCTCGGGACAACGAGCCCCACGACGTGGTGGCGTCGAGCGCGCAGGCGACGACGGGATCGCCGCTGCGCAACGGCAATGTGTTGGCGAGCCTCTTCATCGTGTTTTTGCTGGGTCCGTGCGAGGCGCTGTTGCCGTTGATGACAGCGCCAGGTTTACGCGGCGACGTGGCATCGAGTTTGATGGTCGCAAGCGTGTTCGGCGGGGCAACGGTAGTCACGATGTTGACCCTCGTCACCGTCGGGTGGCTCGGGATGAAGTGGCGGTCGGTGTCCGCCCTCGAGCCCCATTTGCATTGGATCTCCGGCGCGGCGATCGCTTCCAGCGGACTCGCGATCCTGTTCCTCGGATTGTGACTGCATTCCCCGCCCGACCGCGACGTCAGCGCTTGGGTGGCGTATACGTCGAAATGCCGAGGAAGCGGTACACTGGGCACGCTCCGAACAGCCCTGTGCAGATGGGGCCTATACCAACCCACCCATAGGGGCTGCGAGGGCCGACGAATACCAAGGATAACAGCAAGACGCCGAGCGCGACGCGTGCGACGCGATCCCAGGGGGCAATGTTCGTTTCGAAGTTGACTAGGTCACGGTAGTTCATGGCTGTGGCGATTTGCACCTAGCGTGCGATTCGCAAACGGCCACGTTTCCGTCACTTTTTCAGGACCTACCGCGTCAACGGCATACATTGTGCGTCACGGCGCAACCGGTTCGTTAACGATCGGCTCCTCGGGCGGACGTTGCGCGGCCACCACGGGTGGTCGCGGCGCCTGGGTGGATGCCACCTCCGCCGGCTCGAGCTTGAGCAGAAGGTTGATCCACTGCAGGTCTCGAACGTGAGACACCACGATGCGGAACACGCTGGTCAGAGGTACCGACAACAACGCGCCCGTCGGGCCCAACAGCCCTCCCCAAACGACAATGGCGACGACCACGGCGAGCGGCGACAATCCGCACGAATTTCCGAGCACTCGAGGTTCAACGATGTTGCTGACGACACCCTTGATGACCAGCAGGCCTACGGCCAAGCCGACGATCGTCGAAACGTCTCGCGTCAACAACGCCAGCGCTACCGGGGGCGCCGAAGCGATCAGAGCGCCAGCTACCGGGATGTAGTTGCAGACGAACGCGACTGCTCCCCACAGCGGCGCGTTGGGGATACTCAGCGTCAAGCACAACAATGTGACAAGGCCGCCGGTACCCACACTGATCAGAGTTTTCGCCCCGAGGTAACGCTGGACGTCTCTGATGACGTGTCGGTTTTCGATGACGAACTGGTTCAGCCCGCTGAGCAGCCGCGTCTTTACCGAGTTGCGCTCCAGCAGCATGAACAGCGTCAGTAGCAAAACGAACACGGCGTGGGAAATCAGCGTCGGTAGCGTGCTCAGCCACTCCCCCGAATGGCTCATCAACACGGCCCCCGCCTGAGTACCCTGAAGTGCGAGCGCAGCCCGTACCAAGCCCCGCGACGCGAGCCACGAGACGGCGGACTTCTGGATGTCTCTCGCAGCGGTCTCGTACTTCGGCAGATCCCCGAGCAGCTCACTGGCCCCATAGGCCAGAGTGGCGAAAAACAGGCCTATGCCCACGAGCAGAGTGAGCATGCCGAAGGTTACCGCCAAGGCGGGCGGCATGCGTCTCCGCTCGAGGTTTTCGACGAGCGGCTGAACCGCGAGAACCAGGCACGCCGCCAACAACAGCGGCACGATCACGTCGCGCGACGCATGAACGCCGAAGCCTATGATCACGAGCCCTGCGAATAGAACGACTACTCGCAGGGACGATTCCAAGCGAATAGGCACGCGACTGAAAGTGGGCGGGTCGAGAGCCATGGCTCCGATGAGTAGCGTGCCTGATTCGGTTTACGGAAGCTCAATCTATGAAAGCAAGTCGGGGCGAGGTTCCGAAGCAGCCCCGTAACGCTCCAACTTGCGGTACAAGGTGCGACGATCGACGCCGAGCAGTTTGGCTGCCTGCGTCTTGTTGCCTTGCACGCTCCGCAGAACGTTCTCGATGTAACGCTCCTGCAACTCGTGGAGGGGGATGATTTGCTGTGGCAACGCCTGATCGGCTCCCACTCGGGCAAGCTCGTAACTCCGCACCTTCTCCGGCAAGTCGACCACGCACAGCTCGTTGCTCTCGGCGAGCGTGACCGCGCGTTCGATGTAGTTGGAAAGCTCTCGGACGTTGCCGGGCCATTCGTAGTCCAGCAGCTTCTGAGCCGCATTGCGCTGAATCCCGCGAATGTCGCGACCGATACGCGCCGCGTAGGTGCGCAGGAAGTGCTCTGCCAAGTGCAGCACGTCCATACCGCGGTTGCGGAGCGGCGGAAGGTCGAGGCCCACGACGTTCAAACGGTAGTACAGGTCTGCGCGGAAGCGGCCCGTCTGCACGTCCTTCTCGAGGTCCCGGTTCGTTGCCGTGATGATTCGAATGTCGAGATCGATCTCGCGAGTCGAACCCACCGGGCGCAACTTCCGCTCTTGAAGTACGCGCAGCAGTTTGGGCTGTAGCTCGAGCGGCATCTCGCCAATCTCGTCGAGGAACACCGTGCCGTGCTGCGCTTGCTCGAACAGACCTTTTCGATCGGTTTTGGCGTCGGTGAACGCACCGCGCACGTGCCCGAACAGCTCGCTCTCCAAGAGCTGCGCAGGTACCGCCGCACAATTGACGGCCATGAACGGCGCGTTGCGACGCGGCCCCTCGTTGTGCAGCGCTTGAGCGACCAGTTCCTTACCCGTACCGCTTTCACCCGTGATGAGCACCGAGGTGTCGGTCTCCGAAATCTGCCGGATCAAACCGAAGACGCGTTTCATCGCCGGGCTCTCGCCGATGATGTTGCCCACGTTCATTGCGGGCTGTGCCTGAGCACGCAAGCGGCGCACTTCGCGCTCCAAGTAGCCGCGTTCGGTCGCTCTGCGGAGCGCGTGGTAGAGGTGAACGGTCTCGACCGGCTTCTGAATGAAGTCGAACGCGCCTGCTCGCAATGCGGCGACGGCAGTGTCCATGTTGCCGAACGCTGTCACTACGATTACGGGCACGTCCGGGCGCGCGGCGACCATGCGTTGACACAACTCGATGCCGCCGATGCCGCCGAGATGAACGTCCGATAGCACGACATCGAACGGTTGGGACGAGGCTAACACTAGGCCCCGTTCCGCGGATTCGCATCCCACCACCTCGTATCCCTCGCGAGCGAGTACGTGCCGTAATACGTCGAGGGCTTCTTGGTCGTCGTCGATAGCTAAAACGCGGGGCTTGTCCATGTTATCTCCTGTTTGCGTTCCCACCCCGGTGTGCTGATTTGTCGAAGGGGCGGCAGCAGTGCCCAGCAGTAAGCGAACTTCGTGCCACGTTCCGGCGTCACAACTAACTGTGCAAGTTTACTAAGCTTTTGAGCCTTGCCTCGGCAATGGTGCCGGAATTGTTGTGGCATTATGCATCATGTGAGGCAAAATGCCACGTGGCATTTGGCTTCGCGAATGGGGGCTTCCGGCGACGACCGGCGCGCGGCAATTCGGACCCCAACACGCGCTCGCCAGGGTACGTGAGAGTAAACCCTGGCCTCCCACGACGTGCAAGCCCGAGGCCAGCGGTGAGACGAGTTTCGTTGGGCATCGGGTGGTAACGACTCCCCACCGAGAGGCAAGCTGCCTCAGCTCGGCGCATCGACCACCATGCCGTTAGGATTGGAGTGACAACGTGCTTGCTCTTCCAGTCAGGCAGTCTATTCTGCGCTCGACGCGACTTCGTGTTTGGAGACGCGTCGTTAGAAGAGTGGAGATCATGAGCGAGCCGCCGTTGGAAGCCTACGAGCCGTACGCCGAACGTGTCATGCGTTCGGTTGCACACAACATCGGCAATGTCGTGAACGTGATCTCGGGAAGGCTCAGCCTCCTCGAACTCCAGGATGGTATGGGTACGGAAGCGCTGGAGATGATCGCCCTGATGCGGGACCGGCTGCGTCGCACTCAGGGCGAGCTGCGCGAGGCGGTTCGCTTCGTCAGCGAAACCACGTCTCCGTCAGGCGACTCTACCGCGAAGTCGTTTGCCGTCGCCGACGCTTTGCAGGCTGTGCTCGGAGACGTCCCTGGTCATGTAGAGGGGTTGGATTCCTTGCGCGACGAGCGCGTTCGCGGGTGCACTTCGACGCAGCCACTCGTACTTGCGCTCGGGATGTTGGTTTCAGGTTTACGCAAACTGTTCCCACAGCGTGACGGGGTGGAATGGCGCCTGGACGCCAACGGAGAGGGCCTCGTGCTCGATCTGATCGCGGCCGCCGCTGCGCTCCCTGCAGATCGCCGTAGTCTCATGGAGCCGTGGTTCGACGTAGGCGCGCTTGGAGCCAATCTCGAGTCACGTCGAGGCCGGTTGGAGTTTGCGACCGCGCTCGGACGGATCGAAGACGGTGGGGGACAGATATCGGCCGCCAAAGAAGGCGCTGATGTCTCACGTGTGCGGTTGTTCTGGCCGAACGGCTAGTCTTCCGCGCGGTTGGCAGCTTTCCGAAGACCTGGGCACGGGACCGCCGCGTCCGGCGGTTGCGTTACTTCTGCTCGCGACGAGTAGGAGCGGGTTTCAATAACCCTAGACCCGCGTCAATCTGAGGGTGACCCATCGAAACGGGGGAGCACGAAGTCGGGGGAAACGACATCATCCACGTTGGTGGGCGTTTTGCTCTCGCGACCGTTTTTCCTGATCCTCTCTCCGAATCCAGCGCGGCGTCGTTGGTTGTGTGACAGACGCTGATGTGCGGCTTGCGGGTAAGTCACAACAATGGTGGTTATAGTTGTTCACCTGAGGGCTCGCGTCCTACATGCGCGGACACTGACCGGCACGCGCACACGTTCCTAAACGGCCATTTTTGCGGACCACTGTCAGAAAGGATCGGACCAACGTCGTGTTCTGTGTAAGCTTGCTTGGCTCTACGGAGAACGAGTTCATGCCCTTGGCAGGACCGCCGTTGTGGGCTTGGAGGCGAACTATGAAATTGAGATATCGAAGCTCGGTAATGGGTAACGCGCGACTTGGAATGACTTTGGGTGTGTTGATGGCCGCGATCGCTGGCTGCAGCGACGATGACGCGCCGCCCCCAGACGACATCCCCGATGCAGCGAGCACGCTGACGGGTGAGACAGCAGAGACGACGGGTGGCGGAGGGGAAGAGTCATCGAGCCCCACGTCGGAACCCAACGAGACCCTCACCATCGTGGACGAAACGACCGAAGGCAACGGCGCCACCTCGGCCGAGCCCACGGGTGGCCCCACGGATACCTCGGCTTACCTGAGTTCTTCGCCCACCACGGGCGGTAACGCGACGAGTTCCGACCTTCCAACGTTGGACACGACGGGCATCGTCGTCGACCCCACGTCGGACACCGGCGCGGTTGTCGACACCACTGCAGATCTGCCCACGGACGGCACCGACGACACGGGTTACGTTCCGCCGAACCTGGTCGCGAACTGGGACTTCGAGGTCGACACGGCGGGGTGGTACTCTTGGGGCAACGACGGCCTGGTCGTTTCGACCGACAAAGCAAATACCGGTAACCAGAGCCTGTTGATTCCGGCGGACGGCTCAGCGGTTGGTCCCGGCGCCACCATGCTCAGCAATCCGGTGCCGGGCGGCGTCTATGAGGTAACGTTCTGGGCGACGACTGGCGCGGGCAGCGCATCCGTTCGGATCACGAGACAGCTGGCGTGCGCGAGCAACCAATACCTGTGGGTGGTTGGAAATACGACGATTACCTCAGACGGTTGGAGCCAGCTAACGGGCACGTTCGACGTTCCGGAAGATTGCGATTCGACGAGTTTCCAGGTCTACATCGAAGGCGATACGAATGACGCCGACGTGTACATCGACACCGTTTCCGTTCGCCTCATCTCGGGCGGCGGTGGGGACGAAACCACCGGCGCGGACACGAGCGGCGTCGAAACCACTGGCGGCGGTGAGACGACCGGCGGCCCCGTTGACGTCGATTCGGGCGTAATCGAGACCACCGAACCGGTTCAAACGACTGACGGTGATGCTGGAGTCGTCGACACCACTGACACTCCCGTCGAAGGCGACGCGAGCGTGGGCGACACGACACTTCCCGAGGGCGACGCGTCGGTTGGCGACGTGACGAGTGCCGTCGTTGAGACGAGTGCTCCCGCGGACACGAGCGCGGCGCCGCCGTCAAACCTGATTAGCAGCGGAGACTTCGAAACCGGTATTGACGGATGGTACTCGTGGGTTGGCACCGCGGCTCAAACCGATGCAAAGGCACATGGTGGAACCTATAGCTTGCTGGTGACCGGAACCGGTAACGGGCCTGCAGCCACGATGGTGTCCGGTGAAGTCGCCGGAGCGACCTACGATGTTGAGTTCTGGGTTAGCATTGGCAGTGGATCGCAGGATGTTCGCATTGTTCGATCTCTCGATTGCACGGGGGACGCAACCGACTATGCTTGGGTCGTCGGTAATACCAGCGTATCAAGCAGCGGATGGACTTTGCTTTCCGGTTCTACAACAATTCCCGCCGACTGCGCTGACCCTGCGATGCAGGTCTACGCGGAGGGTGAGGGGACGAACGTTGATCTGTACGTTGATGACGTGTCCGTGACTTTGGCCCAGTAAGCCGACTTCATCATCAAGCCTTCACGCTAGGCAAAGCCGCGGCGCTCTTCCAGAGCCGCGGCTTTTATCCTTTGTGCCGCGTCTGTGAGAGCCGCTCCAGGCTTGTGGACTTGAGGGGAAACTCATGCCAAGTCGACAGGCGCGTGCTGTCGGAGTTGAGGCTAGTTGCATGCGGCGAGCTATCAGCCCACGGGACCAACGTCGACTCGGACAAGCGATCCGCCGATCGACGTTGGTCCTTGCGCAGGCGAGTCGAACGTCGATAGCCCGCGTGCGGACAGGGTGGCTGCGGCGCCGTGAAATTAACGAACGCCAGCAGGCACCTAGCGACTCAGGCTGGCTCGATCTGTCACGCAACGACTCGTGTGTGCGGTCATTCACGTATCGAGTGTCTTTTCGATGTGTCACGCAACGACTCGTGTGTGCAATCATTCCCGCATCGAGTGTCTCTCCGACGCAGGCTGGCTCGATGTGTCACGCGACGACTCGTGTGTGGAGTCATTTCCGCATCGAGCGTCTCTCCGATGTGTCACGCAGCGACTCGGGGAGACATTTCCGCATCGAGTGTCTCTCCGACGCAGGCTTGGCTCGATGCGCCATCGGCTCGTGTGTGCGGTCATTCACGTATCGAGCGTCTTTTCGACTTGGCCGGCCTCGTGGATTCGTCCATGGGGACGTCGAGTGTTTACCGCGAAGGACGTAACGATTGGACTGCGAACTCGCACGACAAAACGAAGAGAGCCCGAAGCGGACTTCGGGCTATCTTATTTGCGCAGCTCGCCGTCAGTACGTGTGAACGCGAATGATGCCGAGGGCGCCGTGATCGCCGACGCTTGCGGCGTCGAATTCGACGGAGCCGGACGCTGGCACTTCCGGTCGCATGAAATACGTGATGCCTGCGCCGATGAAGCCCAACGCACCGACGCCCATCGAGATGTCCGTGATTAACGCTCGTTGTTTCACGGCGTCAATCTTGCCTTGCTCGCAATCCGGCGAGCAAGTCGCCTCCAAGTCGCTCACCGTCACCGAGGTCGAGATGCCCCAAGCCGCAGCGCTGACGGCGCCGACGGCGCCCAATCCGAGGAAGACGTAAGTCAGCGTAGGCACGGGGCGCTCCATCACCGTGGGCGGGCTCGAGGGCAGCGGCTCCCCCGCAGGCGAGGTAGCGGCGGTCTGCGCGCTCTGGAACTCCGCGTTGATGATTCGGTAACGTTCACCCTCGGCGGCAACGAACTCCTGCTCTTGGGGGGGCTGAGTTGCGTACTCGAACCGTGCCTTGTGTGGGCCCGGGTTGAGTTCGACGGCACGTCCGTCGAGTGCCTTCTCGAGCAGACGCCCGTCGAGGTAGACCTTGGCTTCGGTCGCGATCTTGCCGTCGAGGGTCACGCGGAACGATACCGTCGGGATTTGCGCGCGAATTTCCTCACTCCAGGCAATGCAGTCTTTACGCAGTGCGGCAGGGCACGCGGCTTGGCTGCACTCCCAGAACTCTGCACGGCCTTCGAGCAGGTGGCCGTCGTTGCGGAGGCGTTGCCCTTCCGTGTAACTCTCCACGCACTTGACCACCGGGTCCGGTGACGCAGCGCCGCTCGATTCCGTCGACGCAGCCGCCGGCGCCGTGCCTGCGGCGGGCTGATCGGCAGGCGGCGTAGCTGCGGTCGTCTGGGCCAATAACTGAGCCGGTGCAACGGCGGTGAGGATCGTGGCCCCCAAGGTCGCCGCTGTCATCCGGCGGTAAGCGCTCAACGGTTTACGAGCCCGACCAGTCGTGCCCGTTCTCATGTCCAGTCTAGTT
>CBINDO010000104.1:0-23666 GCA_966249405.1 uncultured bacterium
GAAGATCCCGAAGCGGTCGCGCAGGTGGTGAACATGGCGCTCGACTTCCGCGCCAGGTTCCAGCGCGATGTCGTCATCGACATGTACGGCTACCGCAAGCTCGGTCACAACGAGACGGACGAACCGTATTTCACCCAGCCTTTGATGTACAAGGCGATCGCCAGTCGGCCCACGGTGAGACAGAGCTACCTCCAGCATCTGCTCAACCTCGGCGGGCTCACCAAAGAAGAGGCTGACAAGATTGAAGCTCAGCGCCGGGAGCATCTGGAGCTCGAGCTCAGCGCCGCCCGCGACACGAAGTTCGAGAGCACTGGTCAAAAGTGGCTCGACGGCTACTGGGCTGGCTATGAAGGTGGCCCCGCCGCAGAAGCAGATGACGCGGAGACCAGCATGGCGCCGGAGCAACTCGGCTATTTGCTGCGTCACGTCACCGAGCTCCCCGAAGGCTTCACGCCCCACCCCAAGCTCGCGCGTCTGCTGCAGTCGCGGCGTGAGATGGCGAACGGTGAGCGCGCGTGGGACTGGGGCGCGGCGGAGATCGGCGCGCTCGCTTCGATCCTCGCCGAGGGGCGTCCGGTACGCATGTCGGGCCAAGACGTCGAGCGCGGTACGTTCTCCCATCGTCACGCGGTGGTCCACGACGTGAACACTGGCGGCAAGTTCATGACGCTGCGGAGCGTCGCCACCAACCAGGGCCGCGTCGAACTCTACAACAGCCCGTTGAGCGAGGCGGGCGTCCTCGGGTTCGAATGGGGTTACAGCTTGGACTGCCCGGAGGGGCTGATCGTCTGGGAGGCGCAGTTCGGCGACTTCGTGAACGTGGCGCAGGTGATCATCGATCAGTTCATTTGCAGCGCGGAAGACAAATGGAAGCGCCTCAGTGGCTTGGTGCTGCTCTTGCCGCATGGCTTCGAGGGGCAGGGTCCAGAGCACTCGAGCGCACGTATGGAGCGCTTCTTGATGCTCGCGTCCGAAGACAACATGCAGATCGCTCAGCCAACCACGCCGTCGCAGATCTTCCATTTGCTGCGCCGTCAAGTGGTGCGCGCGTGGCGGAAACCGCTGGTCGTGTTTTCGCCGAAGAGCCTCTTGCGCCACCCCGAGGCCACGAACACCTTGGCGGAGGTGGCTAACGGCCGCTTCGAGCGCGTGATCGGCGACCAGCTGAAGGAACGCCAGACGCCGGTCAAGCGCATCCTCATCTGCTCGGGCAAGGTTTACTACGAGCTCGCCAAACATCGTTCGGAGGCCGGTCGCCATGACGTGGCGATCTTGCGCCTCGAGCAGCTTTACCCGCTTCCCAAGAAGGCGCTCGCCGCCGCGCTCGAGCAGTACGCCCCCGGCACTCCGGCGGTGTGGGTCCAGGACGAGCCCGAAAACATGGGGGCGTGGTGGTACGTCCGCATGAATCTGGGCGAGCGTATCTTTGGGCGGTACCCGCTCACTCACGCCACTCGTCCGCGTTCTGCAAGCCCGGCAACCGGTTCGGCGAGCAGTCATCGGCTCGAGCAGCAAGAGCTGATTGATGCCGCGTTTGGGTCGGCGTAAACCACGAGTTCAGATACACCGAAGCAAGTCGATATTTGAGGCCGCCTCCCAGGGCCTCGAGCAAGGAGCATTCAAAGTGGCAGTTGAACTGAAGGTGCCCGCGGTAGGTGAGTCAGTTACCGAGGTGCAGATTGGCGAGTGGTTGAAGAAGGAAGGCGATTTCGTCAAAGCTGACGAAGCCATCGTCATGATCGAGACCGACAAGGTGACGGTCGAATTACCAGCCCCGACGGCTGGCAAGATCTCGAAGATACTCGTCAAGAGCGGCGCGACGGCCAAGGTTGGTGACGTCGTGGGTACCCTCGAGCCCGGTGATGCTCCTGCCAAGGCACCGGCGGCACCCGCTGTGGCGCCCGCCGCTGTCGCCTCCGCTCCGCCGCCACCCAAACCGAAAGCGCCAGCTCCTCCGGTGATGCCTGCCGCGGCGCGTGCGTTGCATCAGGCCGGTATGACAGCGGACCAGGTTACTGGCTCCGGTCCGGGAGGACGCGTCCTCAAAGAGGACGTCGATCGCGCCGTTGCCGCGACGTCGTCCGTTTCCGTTTCGCCTTTGCCCGGATCTCCCGGGTTCCGCGAGGAAGAGATCGTGCCGATGACGACGATGCGTCGACGCATCGCCGAGCGGCTGGTAGAGGCTCAAAGCACTGCAGCCATGTTGACCACGTTCAACGAGGTCGACATGTCCGCCGTGATGCAGCTCCGCAAGACGTATCAAGATGCGTTCTCGGCCAAGTACGACATCAAGCTCGGCTTCATGTCATTCTTCGTCAAAGCCGCGGTCGACGCTCTCAAGCAGTTCCCCGCAGTGAACGCCGAGATCCGCGAGAAGAACATCATCTACCGCAACTACTGCGATATCGGTGTCGCCGTAGGCGGTGGCAAAGGGCTCGTCGTCCCGGTGATCCGGAACGCGGAGCGCCTCAGTTTCGCCGACGTCGAGAAGACGATCAAAGAGTTGGGCGCGCGCGCCCAGAAGAACGCTCTCAAGCTCGAAGAGCTCCAGGGCGGAACCTTCACCATTACGAACGGCGGTGTCTACGGCTCGCTTTTGTCGACGCCCATCCTCAACCCCCCGCAGAGCGGCATCCTGGGGCTGCACGGCATCCAAGATCGTCCCATCGCGCTGAACGGTCAGGTCGTCATTCGGCCGATGATGTACATCGCGCTCACCTACGACCACCGCATCGTCGACGGTCGCGAGGCCGTTACCTTCCTACGGCGAATCAAGGAATCCGTCGAGGATCCGACCCGTCTCCTGATCGAGGTTTAACCGATGTCCGATTCCTTCGATTTGGTTGTCATCGGGGCCGGCCCCGGCGGCTACGTCGCCGCCATCCGCGCCGCGCAGCTCGGGCTCAACACGGCGTGCATCGAGAGTGAGTCGCGCTTGGGGGGTACCTGCTTGCGAGTGGGTTGCATCCCGAGCAAAGCACTGCTCGAGGCAAGTGAACATTACTACGAAGCCAAGACGTCGTTCGCCGAAATGGGTATCAAGGTGTCCGACGTCGGCCTCGACTTGGACGCGATGTTGGGCCGTAAGGACCGCATCGTGGGCGAGCTCACCCGCGGCATCGACGGCTTGTTCAAGAAGAACAAGGTGACCCGAGTGCTCGGTAGGGGGCGCATCGTGGCGCAGGGGCAAGTGGCCGTGGACGGGCCGGAAGGCACGCGAGTGCTGAGCGCCAAGAACGTCTTGATCGCCACGGGCAGCAAAGTAGCGCCGCTGCCCGGCGTCGAAGTGGACGGCGAGATCGTCGGCACCAGCACCGAAGCGTTGTCGTTCAATCCGGTGCCCAAGCACCTGGTCGTAATTGGCGCAGGCGTGATTGGGCTCGAGCTCGGTTCCGTTTGGGCCCGGTTGGGCGCCAAAGTGACCGTCCTCGAGTACCTCGACCGCATCTTGCCGGGTATGGACGCCGAGATCGCCAAGGAGGCGCAGAAGGAGTTCACCAAGCAGGGGCTCGAGTTCCAGCTTTCGGCCAAAGTCACTGGCGCACGTAAACACCCGGAAGGTGGCGCCATCGTCGAGGTCGAAGGCAAGGAACCGATCCGGTGCGACCGCGTGCTCCTGGCCGTCGGTCGCATCCCCAATACCGACGGGGTCGGGCTGGACGCCGTGGGCATCAAAACCGGACGCCGTGGCGTCATCGAAGTAGATGCACACTTTCAGACGAGCGTGCCCGGGATCTACGCCGTTGGCGATGTCATCGCCGGTCCAATGCTCGCCCACAAGGCCGAAGAGGAAGGCATTGCTTGCGTCGAGTTCATCGCCACCGGCTACAGTCACGTCAACTACGACGCGATCCCGGGCGTGGTCTACACCCACCCAGAAATCGCGACGGTCGGCAAGACGGAAGACGAACTGAAAGCCGCGGGCGTCGCATACAAGAAGGGGGTTTTCCCGTTCATGGCAAACGCGCGGGCGAAGGCGGTGGGGTCCACCGAAGGTCGCGTGAAGGTCTTGGCCGACGCGACCACCGACCGTGTCCTAGGAGTTCACATCATCGGTCCCAACGCCGGGGAACTGATCGCCGAGGCAGCCGTATCCATCGAGTTCGGAGCAAGTTCCGAAGACATTGGTCGAGCATGCCACGCACACCCGACCTTGGCCGAGGCGCTCAAAGAGGCGGCGCTTGCCGTCGACAAGCGCGCGATCAACTTCTAATCCCCACGCGCGGTGCGGCCGCTGCATCGAGGAAAGGTGACCGCAGGGTCACCTTTTCTTTTTGCGCTCCAACGCGCGATGCGTGGTGTTCGCTTGCCCTTTCCGGCGAGCTCCTCAACGCTGCTCGGGTAAGCCAGGCGGAAAGTCTGGCACCTGTCCACTGACCAGGGCGCGCGCTTGGAGCGCGAGCATGACCAGCGCTCCCCACGCCAACGCCACTACGACGCCAGCGTCCACGATCCCACGCCAGGGTTGCGGAACATGGCGCAGCAACAGGATGAAGCACAGGATCATCACCGTGGTTGCCCAAGCGATCGTTTTCTCACGGCGGGCAGAGTGGATGAGCCCCATGCAAAAGAAGGGTGCCAACAGAACACGGACGGGCGTTGGGTTCTGGCCCAAGTAGTTGGCTCGGACCACGACGCGCGGTGAGAAGCGCTTCTGAAACGCGCGGTAACCCTCGGCGTATAGATTGAAAACCGACCAACCGATGAGCAACCACAGTTGTCCCTGGCTCAAAGGCATGTGGATCGCCTCCCAGGCACGCGCACCCAAGCGGTACATAGCCTGGCAAAACAGCAAAACGACTCCCACGACGCCCCAAGTCGAGATCAACAACGGCGCAAGGGCGCGTTCGGGGCGGTTGGTGGCGGCTGTGAGCATCGAGGCAGTGCAGGTCGAGTGGGACGAGTTGGCGCGGAAGAACTACCAAGTCATCCCGCCTTTGTCAGGGGTCATCGTGCCTCGGCCGGTGGCTCTAGCTCGGGAAATGCACGCGCCACACGCTGGTACCTCTGCTCGCATTCTTCAAGTACAGGGTAGACCTCCAACCAGCCTGTCGCGCGCCGCGCGCACAAGTCGGAAAGCCAGGCTCGACACAGGCCGAACGCGGCGTAACTCGACCCACGTTGCTGGACCTTTTCGCGCACGTGGGCCAGCACTTTCGGACGGTGCGCCAGCGGCACGGCTGCCAGCCAGGCGGAGGCAGGGGCCAACTTGCCTTGATCGAGCAAGGTGACGAGTCGAGCCAGCGCGGCTTGGTGATGCGTTTCGAACACGGGCTGCATGCGCTCGACCAACGCATGCGCTTCGAGCAGTTCGAACAAGACTTCGAAGTGTTCTTCGACAATCGCCGTTGGCGCAATGACCTCCAAATATCGTACCGCGAGCTCGCGCACCTCTGGTACACGCTCCAGGTACATGGTGACCCATTCGGCCTTCATGCAATCCGCGGGCACCAAGAGGACCAACGGATGCCGCGCATCGAGCAGGCTTTGCAGCACTCTGTCGGGCAAATGAGGCCAGAAAAGTCGCCGGCGAGCCGCGGTTGCGGTGAACAGCTCGACGCCAGTTTCCTCCGCTCCTTTTTCGAGCCAAGTCCGCCACGCGGTCTTGGCGAGGTACTGCCACGCCTCGGGAGCGACGAGCGCTTTGACACTTTCCACGCCGTGGGGGATCGACATGGCTTGTTGCCATGCTGGCCAGCCATCTCCACGTAGCACCCGCGCCACGGCAAAGAGGGGCTGCGCGCAGAGGAGCTCGAGCTCGCTGCGTTCGCTGGACGAAGGGAGTTGTTCGCGGGCGCGTTCGATGTGCTGCAGCAACCGACCCAACAGGGAGTATGCCGCCGAAATACGGACGTCGTTCGGTTCGAGCTCTGCGAGATGGGCCTCCACCAAGTCCAGCACTCCCTTCGTCAAAGTCGGAGTGTGCGACCACGGATTGAGGGCCGGCGACGTCACGACTTCGGAGTGCTCTGCTAGCTCGGTCAACGACCACAGGCAGAGCAGCCACTCACCCCAGGCGGCATCGCTGGTGAGACAGAACATGCGGGGGCGAGGGAGCGGCAGGCCATCGGCCGCGTAGGGGATGACGAAGCGCGGCAACTTGTCGAGCAAGAACCTCACCTGGAGTTCGAGCAGCCCCGTAACTTGTTCTGCCTCGAACTCCACGCCGCGCAACAACGCTCGTCCGACGGCGACGACGAGCAACTCCACGGCCTGGACGAACGCCGGAGTTGGGTGGTCATCGAGCTCGAGCGTCGCATCGAGCGTGTGAAACACGCCTGCCGCGAACTGCTTGTCGAGAGCTCGTAAGAGAGCGGACGTTCGGTGTTCGACGAGGCCGACTTCGCCCCAGTCGTCCGCCGTCTCGTCCAGCAACGCCGAGAAGGCCGCGTGTTCCAGGTACTGGGCGAACCACCTCGGGTGCATGGTGACTCTGCCGTCTGCGACTTCCTCGAAGACGTGCGCGTCGCTGAGGGTGTTCAGGACCCGAAAGCCGCCTGGAGGAACTCGGCTGAGGGCTTTTTCCAGTTCGGCCACGGTGAGCGGCGTGCCCGCCCGTTGCAGTGAGACACGCGTCCAATCGGCATCCACGCCGCGCTGGTATTCTTCGGGGACCAAATCCAACCACTCGGCCTTGCTGCGAGGAGTGTCCCACGGTGCGTCGCCGGCGCCACGGATGGCGTTCTTTGCGATCCCGACGGGTAGGTGAAGGCCATGTTGGCGGAGCCACTTTGCCTCCCGGGTGCCCGACTCCTCCGCCAGGTCCAAACGCAGCTCGAGGTACTTGGTTGCTAACGTCTCCAGAGATACCTGCTCCCCGAGTCCGAGCTGGTGCGCGCTGCCCACGAGCCCAGCAACCGTATCGAAATCGAGCGTGAGCCCCTCGCGTGCCCACGCGCGCAGCCAAGTGCGAAGCGGCTCGGCAGCGAGTTTGGTATCCGTAGGGAGCAGGCCGTGCAGCCAACCCAGAAGTGCCGGCTCCTGTTGTTCGAAGGGGAGCGGTGTGATGACGGCGAAGTCTTGGCCGGGCGGGTCTTCGGCAGCGGCGATACACATCGGGCGCAGCGTGCCACTCAGGGGCCCTGGCGAGACGTCACGCTCCCCCCAATACAGGATGAACAGCGGTGAGGTGCCGATGGTTGAGCGCTCGACGACCTCCGACCATTCGAAACACACGACGAACTCCGCGAGCGCGCGCGCTTGGAGCCACCGGCCCAGGACCTCCGCCCCTTGGTGCACTCCATCCTGCCACCAAAGCCGTCCCCACAGCCCGGGCCGCAACAACACGTCCGGAAAGATGGGAGGCAGTGGCTCGTCCTTCAGGTCGATCGCTCGTGTGGCCGGAGCATCACGCAGCCGCCATCGGCTTTGTTGCTGGTCGGCGCTGGCGACGTGTTTTTTCACTTCGCCAGCCAGCCGCGTCGCGGGCATCTGGAGCACCTGGGCAAGCACCACCTGCACTTCGGGCCGGTCGTGTAGCCATTCGACCTCGATGCCGCGGTCGAACTTGCTGTACAGCGAGGCGAGCGATCGAGCCTGGGGCTGAATGTCGACCGGCCAAGACTCGTGTTCGAGACAGCGACGAGCGAGTTCGCCGTAGCTCTGGAGTTTCGGTTCGCTCGCCGTCATCAGGTCGCGCAGCCAGCCCATCAGCGCCCCCCCCGAAACATCGGATCGTTTGGAGGAGATAGCTTTTGTCCAGGCGCGATGCCCGTGGTAACCTCTAACGCTGGTTGCTCCGCTAGGGCAACGCGCCCCACCGCTCGGACGGAGCCCTCTCGTGCAGGGTTGGGTGCATGCATGTGCGTGCATGTTGCACCAATCCTGCGTCGCGATGCAAGTTTGCGCGCCCCCGACGGGGCTTCTAAAAGGCTGATCGGTCGAGCAGCGCCGTGGATATTGCAAGTGGGGCGGGGGTCGTGAGGTCTAGCGGCGCCCCGAGGGTCGATGGGCGCTCACAGCTTGCGGCGCTGTGCTGCCTTGTGTTCGCGGATCCACTCGTCCGCGAGCTCTTCCTCGTCGCGGGGCCGGTCGATGCCGGGCTGTTCCGAATCACGACGCCAGCTGCCCAACAACGCGTCCGGTTCGAGGAAGGCCTCTGCCGAGAACCCGGCACCAAATGCGTCGGGCTCTAACGTCTGGGAACGGCTGGACGCCGACACGTTCCACTCCGTGCCGAACCACTCTTGGTGCTGGGCGGCATCGAGCAGGTCCCAGGATTTGCGTTCGTTCATCTCGCCGTGGCTCAGACAGCGCACCATGGCTTCCGTAGGCGAAACGTAGCTCAATGGCATCCGCGAAGGGCGTCGGCTCGTTTGCGGAGTCGCTGCCTGATCCAGCAGGGCTTCGGCGGCGGCGAATTCCACGACCAATTCCCACGCTTCCTCGCTGCAGCCGGCCTCGGTTGCGAGGCTTTCCAGCAAATTGAACATTAGACCCTTCACGAACTTACTCCTGACCGAACCTCCTCGTCGAAGGCTCTGGCCCATCGAACGACGCGCCTGGGCGACCCTTGAGCGCCCAGGCCGACGATGGGAGTAGCGATCGACGGAATCTTCGCGGTCATGTCGGCGAAACAGTTTCCGCGTTCCGTTTCGGCATCCCCGGCCGAGCGGGGACGTCGGCGGGGGCCTCCTCAAATCCTTCACAATTTCGGGGCTTCCGTCGGGGCGTCGGGACGCTAGAGTCAGGGCCAGTCGGAAAGGAACGAGCTGAGATGATGTCACCCGGTGTCAGTGCAATGAGCGTCTACGTGCCGAAGCTGCGCGTGAGGCTCGAGGATTGGTGTGAGTGGACCTCGAATTCGTGGCCCAAGATTCAGTCCGTGGTGGGTCACAGCTTTCGCGTGCCCAACCGCCATGAAAACGTTTACACGATGGCCGCGAACGCGGTGCTGCGTCTCATCTTGAACAATCAGATTGACCCGCGGCAGGTGGGATTTCTGGGGCTCGGGACCGAGTCGAGCACGGACAACGCCGCGGGAGCCGTGATCGTCCGCGGGATGATCGACTTGGCGCTGCGAAAGATGGGCATGCCCGCGCTGTCGCGGCATCTCGAGGTCCCCGAGTTCAAACACGCCTGTTTGGGTGGCGTGTACGCGCTCAAGAGTGCACTCCGCTACGCGTCGTTCGATGGTCGGGGCAAGCTGGCGATCGTGGTGAGCTCGGACGTTGCCGAATACGAACGGGGCAGCACCGGCGAGCAGACGCAGGGGGCGGGGGCTGTGGCAATGCTGGTGGAGGCGGAGCCGAAGTTGTTCGAAGTCGACCTGCACCACTCCGGCAGTGCTTCTGACTACCGGGGGCCAGACTTCCGTAAACCATTTGCACGTCACTTCGAAGAGGCGTACGCGTCGCGCACTCAGCGCGTCAGCGACTTTCCCGTCTTCAGTGGCAAGTACTCCACCGTCTCCTACCTGGACGAGACCGTACATGCCGTCGAGGCCATGCTCGCCAAACTCGGCGTTTCTCCCGGGCAGTACTACAGCAACGTGAAGGCGCTTTTCTTCCACAGGCCCTATCACTTGATGCCTGTCCAAGCGATGAGCTTCCTCTACACACGGGGTCTGGCGCGCGGAGATCATCACCACGACGACCTACGCCGCTTGTGCCAGTCCGCGGGGGTGAGCTTCGACGCGGTGCTCGCGGAAACCGAGTCGACGCCGGATCTTTACGCACCCATTCTGCGCGGCGAGTTACCGCCGAACCCCTACGAAGCCACGTCGGCCGTTGCGAGCATCTTGCGCAAAGAGCCGGCGTTCAACGAACTTCTGGCTCAGAAGATGGCGCTTGGTTCCGAGTGGGTGAAGGACCTGGGCAATCTCTACAGTGCCGCGTTGCCGGCCTGGCTCGCGGCGGGTCTAGAGGAGGCGGTCACCCGTGGTGTCGCGCTGTCCGGCGAGCCCATGGTGGCCGTAGGGTATGGCAGTGGCGACGCTGCCGAGGCAATACCGGTCCGGACCGTGCCCAATTGGGAAGCGGCCGCCGCGCGTATTGGGTTCCGTGAGGCGCTAGCCAACCCGATCGACTTGAGCCAGCAGCAGTACGAGGCCGTTCACGACGGGCGTGAGGCGGAGCTTCACTACCAACCGGAGCGCGAATTCCGGATCAGCCGGGTGGGCAGGCAATACGAGCCAGCGTTCCAAGACCTCGGCGTCGAGTACTACGACTACGTCGCTTGAACCGGCTGCTAGGTCGGTGTTGGCGAATGTCGGCCGCGCGTCCGCGTCAGGCCTTGCTTTTGGGCGATTCTGCTTCACCGTATCGCACCCGAAGCAGGTCATGACCAGACCGAATGGGTGCGCTCGACCGCTCCCCGGCGCACCAACAAATGTGAAGCAACCCTATTCAAAACTGGCCGGACGCCTGCTAAGCGACGCGCCCACATTTTTGAGGAGCAGCGTTTCGCTTCGCTCCGACACAACGAGCGGGTGCGCGACACCTGCTCGACCGACGTTCGGCGAGATCGAGCCGAGCGCCGGTTGCGGGTAATGGCAGTAGGGTCACCGGTAGACCGCGCGCGGTATCGAAGTATTCCCGGCAGAAGAACAGAGAGGAACCTCGTGGGAACAAAGAAGTTGGAACAAGAGAAGAAACCGAGTTCTGCGTCGAAGACTGGGTCCACGAAATCAAAGTCCGCCAAGCCCGCTGCGAGTACCGCTTCAACGACTAGCTCTGCATCCTCGGCGAAAGCCAAGGACGCAAAGACCTCGAAAGCCAGTGAGAAGGCTGACAAGGTCTCGGCCGCGGACAAGGGCAGCGAGCGCGCGGAGAAGGCTGACAAGAAGCCGACCAAAGCTGCGTCAACCAAGGCTGTGTCGCCTTCGAAGGCCGACAAAGTGCATGCCGTGGAGAAACACGCAGACAAGCCGGTAGAGAAGACTGCCGAAAAAGCCTCGAAGGCCAAGCCGACGAAGGTCGCTGCGCCGGTGAAGGTCAGCGAACAATCCGAAGAAAACCTCGACGAAGACGAATTCGGCGACGACGAGGACGACTACCTCGACGAGGACCTTCCCGCTGCGGAAACGAAAGCCAAACCGGAAAAGCCCGAAGCGAAAAGCGCGAAGAAGGCCGCCGGCAAGCTCTCGGACAAACCATCGGACAAGAAGAAGTCCGCAGAAATTTCGAAGGCCGACACCGGCAAGAAGGCAAAGCGCGAAGAAGCCACGTTCACCGAGGACTCGGAGGCCGAAGAAGGCGCGGGCGAAGAAGGCGGCGAGGGCATCGGTGGCGGCGACGACCTGAGCGGAGGGTTGTCTTCGCCGCTCAGCGACCTCGAAGAAGCCGTTCCGCCAGACGCAGCGGGCTTTGCCTTGATTGAAACCCTGGTAACCCGCGGCAAGGCACGCGGTTATCTCACCTTCGATGAAGTCAGCGACGCGCTCAGCGGCCAGAACCCCAGCGCGAACATGATGGACGACGTGCTCGCGGCGCTCGAGGCCGAAGACGTGGAAGTCCTCAGCTCGGCTCCGATGTCTCACGGTAAGTCTGGTCCACCCAAGGAGCGCGACGACTCACCGCCCTCTTCGTCGGGACCGTCCTCGATTCCCGCGCCCAAGGTGAAGGAGTCTGCCGATTCTTACGGTCGCAGCAACGACCCAGTCCGGATGTACTTGCGCAAGATGGGCAGCGTCGCGCTGCTCACGCGCGAGCGCGAGGTAGAGATTGCCAAGCGCATCGAAGATGGCGAGCTGCAGGTGCTCGACGCAATCTTGGACAGTCCAATCGCGGTCCAGGAGATCACCAACATCGGTGACAAGCTGCGCGCCAAGAAAGTGCGCGTCAAAGACATCATCCGCGAGACGGAAGAGGAAGACCAAGAGTTCGACGAGGAAGAGGCCGATCGCTGGCTGCAGAAACTCATCGAACGGGTGCAGGTCCTCGACAGGCAGCGAACGGCGATTGACGAAAAGAAGGTGGGCGCTTCGGACGAGCGCGTCGCCGAACTCAGTAAAGAGAACGCCGCAATCAAGGCGGAGATGGTTCAAACGCTGCAGGAGATGCGCCTCAGCAAGAAGATCATCGAGCGCATGGTCAAGCGCCTCAAGCGCATGTACCAGAACTCGAGCAACCCCGAGTACGTCGAAGAGCACAAGATCAACGTCGAGCAGGTGCGCCGAACCTTCGACGCCATCCGTCGAGGTGAGCGCAAAGCAGAGCGCGCGAAGGCGGAATTGGTCGAGGCGAACCTGCGACTCGTGGTCTCGATCGCGAAGAAGTATACCAACCGCGGCTTGCAGTTCCTGGACCTGATCCAAGAGGGCAACATCGGCTTGATGAAAGCTGTCGACAAGTTCGAGTACCGTCGCGGCTACAAGTTCAGCACCTACGGCACGTGGTGGATTCGCCAGGCGATAACGCGTGCGATTGCCGATCAGGCGCGCACCATCCGCATCCCCGTCCACATGATCGAGACGACCAACAAGTTGGTTCGTACCAGCCGTTACCTGGTGCAGGAACTCGGTCGTGAGCCCACTCCCGAAGAGATTGCGGAGAAGATGGAGCTGCCCCTGGACCAGGTGCGCAAGGTGCTCAAGATCGCCAAGGAACCGCTCAGCTTGGAGACTCCGATTGGCGAGGAAGGCGATTCCCACCTCGGTGACTTCATCGAGGACAAGAACGCCGTCTCACCGGTGGACGCGGCGGTGAGCGCAAACCTTCAAGAGCAAACGCGCAAGGTCCTCAAGACACTGACGCCCCGCGAAGAGAAGGTCCTGCGCATGCGTTTCGGCATCGGCGAGAAGAGCGACCACACCCTGGAAGAGGTGGGTCAGGACTTCGAAGTCACGCGCGAACGTATTCGTCAGATCGAGGCCAAGGCACTGCGTAAGCTGCAACATCCGAGTCGCTCGAAAGAGCTCAAGAGCTTCATTTGAGGGTTTCTGATGGTGGAAAGTGAATCTTCACACACGGCGGCAGCGGCGCTTCAGGCTCTGATCGGCTCTCGAACGACGATTCACGATTTCTCCTCGGATCCGTTGCCTGATGGAGCGCTGCAGCGCTCCATCGCCGCAGGCCTAAGCGCACCGAACCATCGCATGACCGAACCGTGGCGGTTCATCCGTACGGGGCGCGCCACTCGCGAGCAACTTGGCAACGTGCAGGCGCGGCTCAAAGACAAGGGACGAACCCCCAGCGACGATGCTTTGGCACGCGCTCGAGAGAAGTTCCTTGGTTCGGCCGAGCTCCTGGTGTTGTGCCGGGTAGTGCACGCGGACCCGAACGTCGCACGCGAAGATTACGCCGCGATCGCGTGCGCCGTGCAGAACATCAGCCTGTGTTTGTGGGCCGAGGGTATCGGCTCCAAGTGGAGCACTGGTGGCGTTACGACCGACGCGGAGACCTACCGCATCTTGGGAGTGGACCCAGCCATCGCCGAAATTGTCGGCTTCTTGTGGCTTGGTTATCCCAAGACCGACAATCAAGCCAAGAAGCCGCCGCGGCGTCTCACCGTGGCGCAGGTGCTTTCAGAGTTACCCTGACGAGAGGGAGGCCTCGCGCTGTGCGGATTTTGGCCGAGGTTCTCGACGGCTTGCCCTTCGTAGCGCGGGAAGGTGACCCTCGGACGATCGGACCGTCCGCAGAAGTGTGGCCCGAAGAGCGTCGCGCGGTGGAGCGGGCAGTGGCCAAACGCCAGAACGAATACTTCGCGACTCGTCACTTGGCTCGCCTTGCTCTGACCGAGTTGGAGGTGCCCCACGCGCCAATCCTGAACAACGACGACCGCAGCCCGCGCTGGCCCGACGGCGTATTCGGATCTCTAACCCACACCGATACGTGGTGTGGCGTTGCTGTGGCCAGGCGCGAGGGACTCGTGTCCGGGCTCGGTATCGACATGGAGCGGCTCGGCAGTGTCTCACCCGCGGTCGCCCAGCGTATACTCTCCGAGCGCGAACTCGGCGACGGAAGCGGCGTTGACGCCGCCGTGCGGTTTTCGGCCAAAGAAGCCCTCTACAAGGCAATATACCCCTTCGTACGCCGCTACGTGGGGTTTGCCGAGGTAGAGATAGAGCTGCGGTCCGAGACCAAGTTCGACGTGTGCATCGTCTCCGAGGTACTGCGCGCCGAGCTCGCCCCGCTGAAACTGAGCGGCGTATACACGACCAAGGGCGACCTATGCTGCACCGCTTTGGTCGTCGAGTGAGGCGGAGGGCGGGCGCATGCCGTGGGGAACGGCGCTCGAATCCCGCCTCAACCCGCCGCGCACCAGCGACCACTTGCGCGCTCGTTGGTTTAGCGGCAGGACGCGGGCATGAAGAGTGAAGGTTTGCGACGCGTGCCGACCGAGCAGCTCCAGCGGCTGCTGCGCATGGTCCACAAGGAACAGCTCGTCTTCCCCGTGACACGGTCGGGGCTGATTGCGGCAGCCATGGGCGATTTCGAGCAACACCTGGACCTATTGGTCGGGCTGGATAAACGCGCGGCTCAGAACGTCCTGGTCGCCGTCCTGGCGGAGCGCCGCGTCAGCTCTTTGAAGTGACGCGGCGCCGCTTCAGTGCACGCGCTGACCGGGCACCGCGCCAGCGTCGGGTGACAACAGGAAGATGTCCTTTGCTCCAGGACCCGCCGCGATGACCATGCCCTCACTCGTGCCGAACTTCATCTTGCGTGGCTTCAGGTTGGCCACGACGACGACCAAACGTCCGATCAGTTGGTCCGCGTCGTACGCGCTCTTGATGCCCGCGAACACGGTGCGACACTCGTCTCCGCCCAAGGTCACCCGCAGCTTGAGCAACTTGTTGGCCTCGGGGACTGGTTCGGCGGAGATGATGCGTGCGACGCGTAGATCCACTTTGTTGAAGTCTTCGATGGCGCATTCGGCAGCAAGCGGTTCGGCGTCTAGAGCGGCGCGTGACTCGGTCGGTGCCAGTGCCTCCACGGGCCCGGGGACGGCTGCCGGTTTGCTCGCCTCCAAGATGGCCTCGATCGCTTTGGGATCGACGCGCTGCAGCAGCGCCTTGAACTCGCGAATCGGGTGACCCAGCGTCGGTGTGTCCGCATCGGCGAAGCGTGAGACAGAAGCGTCGAGGAACGCCGCGCTGTCGGTCGCCAAACGTGGCAGCACAGGGGCGAGATAGACGACGATCTGACGATACAGGTTCAAGGCAACCGTACACACGTCCTGGAGTGCGCGCTCCTGGCCCGGTTGCTTGCGCAACGACCATGGTTGCTTGCGGTCGACGTACTCGTTCGCGCGGTCAGCCAAACCCATCACCAGGCGCATGGCCTTGGCGGTATCGAAGGCCTCGTAGGCGTCGGCGATTTCCTTGCCCACCGCAACGCCTGCGGCGAACAAGCCCTCGTCCTCGGGGTAAGTTGCGCTCAGGCCGAGTTCTGCGACGAACTTCGCCGTTCGACTAGCCAGATTCACGACCTTGCCAACTAGGTCGCTGTTCACTTTTTGAGGGAAATCGGCAAAATCGAGGTCGAGGTCGTCGTTGGCGGCGCCCAACTTCGAGGCGTAATAGTAGCGCAGATACGCCGGATCCAGGTGCTCTGCGTAGGTCGATGCCTGGATCTGAGTTCCGCGGCTCTTAGACATCTTCTCACCGTTGACCGTCAGAAAGCCGTGCACGTGCACGTGTTTCGGCAACGAGAACCCGGCCGTCTTCAGCATGGCGGGCCAGAACAACGTGTGGAAGTACACGATATCTTTGCCGATTACGTGGTAGATGTCCGTGTCGGAAGAGCTCCACCAATCATCGAAGGCGGCGCCGGTCTTGTCACACCACTCTTTGGTGCTTGCCAAGTAGCCGATGGGAGCGTCGAACCACACGTACCAATAGTTGCCAGGCTGATCGGGGATCTCGAAGCCGAAGTAGGGGGCAGGTCGTGAGACATCCCAATCCCGCAGCGGGCTACTCAAGAAGAAGTTCTTCAGGTAGTTCGCAATCTCCGATTGGAGGCGGCCTTCTTGCTGGGTCCACTCGGTGAGGAACTCGTGCATCTGCTCCACCTGCACGAAGCAGTGCAGCGCACTGCGTAACTCGGGTGTCGAACCGGTGTGGACGCTCTTGGGATTGACGAGGTCGGTGGCGGCGTACGTTGCGCCACACTTCTCGCAATTGTCGCCATACTGGTCGGCGGCGCCACACTTCGGGCAGGTGCCTTTGACGAAGCGGTCGGCGAGGAATACGCCCTCGACTACGTCGAACAACTGGGTGACCTCGGCGTTGGCGACGCGGCCAGCGTCGCGGAGCTTCTGCCAGAAGTAGTGGCACAACTCCCGATTGGCAGGGCTGTTGGTGCTGCCGTAATGGTCGTACTCGATGCCGAAGGCCGCGAAGTCGCGCTGATGCGCTTGGCTCATGGCATCAATCACCGCTTGCTCGGTGGTTTGTTCCTGCCGAGCTCGGATCATGATCGCGGTCCCATGCGTGTCGTCCGCGCAAAAGTATCGGCATTCTCGCCCCATCGCGCGTTGAAAGCGAACGAAGATGTCCGTCTGCACGTGCTCGACCATGTGTCCGAGGTGAATGTGCCCATTGGCGTAGGGGAGGGCGCTCGTAACGAGGATGCGACGTTTCGACATGGGCAAGCCGATAGCGTCTTTTGAGAGCCGTTGTCAAAACCAGACCCCCGTGACGGCGTCGCTCCACGGCGAGGCAACAAGCATCACGCGTTGAAGCGCGTTCGAGGCCCGTCGGCCGGTGGACACCAATCCCCCGGAGCATTACAGCGCCGACCGAGTTAGGACCGCCAGCTGCAGGAGCAACCGCATCATGACTTCCTTCCTTCGTTTCGCAACGTTCCCGAGCCTGGCCGTATGGTGCTTGACTGCCGCAGTCGGCGCGTCCTCCGTTGGGTGTTCACCAGCGGCGCAACCACTTGGCGTCAATACCGCCGGCACTACACCCACCAACAAGGCACCGGCGCGAGGCGTTCCCGCGCCAGCCCCGGTGCCGCGCCCAGCACCTCGACCCGAGGTCGAGCACAAGCCGAGTGCTCCCAAGGCTGCGAGAGAGGCGCCCAAAGATGCTCCCACTGCGCCCAAGGACAAGGACGCTTGTCCGTCGGACATGGTCCTGGTTGCGGGGGACTACTGCAGTGACGTCAAGCACGACTGCGTCAAGGAGTGGTACGCGGAAGTCAACAAGAAGCGGGTGTGCGAAGAGTTCGCGCCGCACAGTGAGTGCATTGGTACGAAAAGCGCGAAGCGCTTCTGCATCGACAAGTATTCGTGGCCGAACATGAAGGGGACCCGCCCCGAGGTCATGAACAACTTCTACCAAGCGCAGGTAAAGTGTGCCGCCGTGGGTAAACGCCTGTGCACCGAGAGCGAGTGGACCATGGCTTGCGAGGGACCCGAGATGTTGCCCTTCCCCTACGGCTACGTGCGCGATGCGACGAAGTGCAACGGCGACCGCGAATGGGACAACCCGGACATGGTCAAGGTCGCCAAGCGTGACCCCGAGGAGCTCGCGCGCCTGTGGCAAGGTGTGCCGAGTGGCTCACAACCAGAGTGTGTGAGCGGCTACGGCGTGCACGACATGCCCGGCAATACCGACGACATCGCTCAAAGCGAGACCACGGGCCCCGGCTTCAGAGGCAAGTACGATAGCGTTACGACCGGCGGACCTTGGTACAAGGGTGTACGCAATCAGTGTAGGCCGAAGATATACACGCACGACGAGGGCTTCTACTACTACTACCTCGGCTTTCGGTGTTGCGCTGAACCCGACGGAGCGACCACGGATCCGCGCGGCCCGAAGCAGATCGCGCGCGGCTGGGATTTCGAGCGCATCGAGCGCTTGGCCCGCTTCACGCGCGAGGAGATGAAGCGGAAACTCGAGCTCAAGGCCGCGGGCAAATGCGAGTGTTCCGAAAAGGACGTGTTGTGCAAGACGATGTGCGGCACGTTGCTGGGTCCGGGAGCGAAAGACGCCGACCTCGACGCGCCACGGGGTAAAGAAGAGCCCTCTGCCGGAACGAAACCAGCCAAACCCGCCTCCGAAGTGGCTCCCAAGTCCGGCAAGACGCCGTGAACGGGAGGCACACATCGAGCCCAGCTGTGACTCGAATGTCAGGGTTCACCTGGCGCGTCGAGCAAGCTCGGGCAAATTTTCTGCAGAACTAGGTAGCCACGGCCTAATGGAACGGGTTGTGCATATAGAAAGGGTGTTGTGTTCCACCCGTTCCCGTCGCCCGCTACTCGTTCCGCTCTTGCCCACGTTTGTTTGGAAATTGCCGAACGCCTGTGGAGCACGCTCGTTTGGGGAAGCCAAGGGGCGGTAGCGTTTCAGAGTCCGGCGAGCCACGCATCGAAGCGGTCCGAGTCGTTGCGTCACGGGCACTGATCCACGCGAGGGCTCTGAGCGGTCGCGCGCGCGTTGAGGCACCACGAACGCCGAGCGGAGGGCCCGATGTACACCTGCAAGTAGTGTTCTGGCAGTTCGTCGTCGATTCACGAGCCTTCGCCCGCACCCACTCGGGGCAGGGGCGAAGTTACTTCGGGCGCGAGACTCGCCGAACCATCAAAACAGCTGGTAAGTGAGGTTCACGGACGAGCGCAGGTCGTTCATCGCGTAGTTTAGTTGGACCGGGCTGTTGTCGTGGCGCAACTCGAGGGCAGTCTGAACCGCAAACTTGTCGGACACCTTGGCGTCTAGGCGCGCGTAAGCCATCATGAACCAGTTCACGCGTGCAATCTTCTCGGTAGCACCTGACGGCCTGGCTTCGTCGCAACCGCCCTCCGCACGCCTGCTGACGGCGCCGATTTGCCAATAGCATTGCTCCCAAGGAGAGAGCGCGAGCAGGTATTCGGCACCGGTCTTGAACGTTACGGATTCGTTCAGCGCGTTGACGTAGTTGGTGGCGATGCGTGCGCTGTGCAAGGTGAGCGGCTCGATCGTGTCGCCGCGATAGTCTTCGTGTTGGAAGTCGTAACCGACGTCGAATGACCACTGATGCGTCGGTTCGTTAAGGGCGTAGAACGCGATACCTGGGTCGATGTTCAGACGCAGATCCAAACCTTGGAACTTGTCCGTGAGCGCGGATCCTTGGAGAAAGCCCGACACGACTTCCGAGAAGAAGCGGTCGTAGCGGATCAAACCCTGGTAGTTGCTGACGTTCTCCGTCATCTCGGGGAGCGTGCCCTCGGCGTCTCGTTGCTGCGAAGCTGAGCCTTGGTTGAAGCTCGCTTTGACGCCGAGCTGATTGTCCCCACGACGCATCGCGAAATCGCCTAACGCGTTGTAGTTTTGCACCTGGGCGTTACCCATCACCAGCAAGCCGCCCGCGCCGAGCGTCAATCTCGTGAAGTCGGTCGTCTCTTCGACGGGTTTTTGCGCGGCTTGGAATCCCGTGGTGGCCACGTTTGCAGTGCCGGACGAGGCTTGATCGACGGATGTAAGTCCAGCCGGTTCTTGCGCAAAGGCGTTGATTGAGAGGGCCGACAGCGCAATCGCCGTGTTGCATGCAATGATCTTGTTCATGAACGATACTCCATCTCTTGGGGAGAGTGACGCTGCTGTGAAAACGCTGCTCACCTCGGTCGACACGCCTCCCGGCATTCGTTGTTCGCTGTTTTGCAGCACCTGCTCGTGACGTCAAGGTTTCTGTACCCGCCGCTTGGATGCGTTGCGTGATGGACTGCCACCTTCTCGTGCTACGCGGCACATCCTCCGTTTCCGCCTACTGTTGCCCGGGGGTTTCTTGACAGAGTGTGGTGTTTTCGGATCAAATACGTTACGACAGCGAGCCGCGTCCATCGAGGGTAGCCTTGGATATGTCCTTATAGAACTGACCTCGGGGGCGCTCGAAACCGAAATCGACATCATTAGAGCAGACAAACGCTGCAGCGTTTCCTACGTGGAGGCGCTAACGCGAGGGAATGTTCGGGAGTAACAAAGATGAGGAAGAGACTGTGTACAAGTTTATGTGTACTGCCAGCGGCCGTGTGCTTCGCCACCGTTGCGTCGGCGCAAGAGGCATCGGTCGGCGTTTCGGCTTCTCCCTCCGGAGTTAACGCAACCGCAGCTCAAACGGCGGAGGCTCCCGCAGCAGATGCTCCTGCAGAGGCCGCGCCGGCATCCGAGGCTGCGGCCCCGCCAGCGCCGCCACCTCCGGTCGAAGTCGACGACGGACCGTTACATCATCCGCTCGAGGTTGGTGTTTACCTGGGGGCGTTGTTCCCCCCAGAGGAACACGCGTTGTACGACGCGAGCCTCAAGGTTCGGAAGTACGAGTCGGTTGCGGCCGAGTTCGGCGCCCGGCTAGCGTGGTTGCCGCTGCGCTACCTCGGAGTCGAAGGTGAAGCGATGATCGCACCGAGCACGGACGTCGATGGTGCCGCCGCCAACCTGTACGCGTTGCGGGTGCACGGTATCGTCCAAGTCCCAACCAAGGCGGTTACGCCTTTCTTGACGGTCGGCGGTGGGACATTTTGGGTCGACGGCGAGAAACTGGGCGATGACTCCGACAACAGTTTCACTGTCGGTTTGGGTCTGAAGATCCCGCTGAGTGACACCTTGCGTGCACGCATCGACCTGCGCGACAACATGCTTGCCAAGCAGGAGCCGCTCACCCAGATTCCGGACTGGTACGAGGTGCTGTTCGGGTTGACTTGGGGGATTGGCGGACACAAGCCGCCACCTCCGCCCCCGCCACCTGTTGACAGTGACGGAGACGGGCTCACCGACGACATCGATCAATGCCCAGTTGCGCCTGCTAACACGCCTGACGGCTGCCCGATCCCGGACACCGACGGTGATAGCGTGCTCGACAACGTCGACGAGTGCCCCCAGCAGCCAGGAACTCTGGCAAACGGGTGCCCCGACTTGGATCCGGACAAGGACAGTATTCTGTTACCGGAAGACAAGTGCCCCGATGTCGTCGGGGTCGCACCCGATGGGTGTCCTGACCCCGATCCGGACAAGGACGGCATCCCCGCGCCCAACGACAAGTGCCCTGACCAACCAGAGACGGCCAACGGCTTCGAAGATCAGGACGGCTGCCCCGACGAGGTGCCCGAGATCGTCAAGAAGTTCACGGGCGTCATCAAGGGTATCTTGTTCGACTTCGGCAAGTCGACGATTCGCAAGGAGTCTTTTGCGCTGCTCGACGACGCCGCCAAGGTGCTCACCGACTACCCCACGTTGCGTCTCGAGATTTCTGGCCACACTGACAACGTCGGCAAGCGCGAAAAGAACGTGCAGCTCAGCACGGCTCGCGCGGAATCGGTGAAAGAGTACCTTGTTTCCAAGGGAATCGAAGCGAGCCGCTTGAGCACCCGTGGCGCGGGCCCGGACGAGCCCGTCGCTGACAACAAGACGAAGGCCGGTCAGGCCGAAAATCGACGCATCGAGTTCAAGATCGTCCAGTAACGGGACTTCAGTTTCGGTCGGTTTTCCGCGACAATTGGTCGCATGCAACACCCGCAAGCATCTGCTTGCGGGTGTTGTGGTTTACGAGCCCGAAAAATAGCGGCGAAACACGGAGCACTAGGAACATGAGTATGAAGACGTTGGTTTTGTTGGTTCACATCTCGGCAGCAGCAGTGGTTTTGGGAGCCTCCCTCGGATGGGGACGTTTGCTCCGCCAGGCGGCGGAGGCTGGGCAGGCGACGGCGCGGGTCGCCATCGCGGACGTCGCACGGCGGCTCGTCTTGGTGCGGATCACGTCGATGATGACGCTGTTCACGGGCGTCGCGCTGATCTTCTTCGGCGGCGGTTTCGCGGTGGTACCGAAGAACTACCACATCGCACTGACCCTGATGCTGGCGGGAATCGGCTGGGTTTTTCTAGGCGTGGGACCCAAGGTCAGGGCACTGGCGAAGCTGACCGAGGCGGCACCCTTCGAGCCCAGCAAGTTTGCGGGCAGCGTCGGCAAGATTGGCATGGCAACTGGCATCATTCACGCCATCTGGCTTTCGCTCCTCGTCTTGATGTTCGTGCACGTCTGAGCGAAATCTGTGGCCGAGTCACCAGTATCACCGCATTCATCTGCGAGCCGCCGCGCGTTAATCCAAGCCGGAGACAACCATTCGCGGCAAAGCGGCTTCGTGGTGGCGGTGAGAAACGCGATGTAGCTCAGTTGAGTCAGTTCACCTGCCGAACTTTGACATTCCAGGAAATGTTTTATTCGGGTGCACTTTTGAATGCAGCTGACCCGATGTGGAAGGTTTACGAACAGAGCGCGCTTGGAAATGGAGGTAATTCGCGAGAGTCAAAGATTTTCCCCGTTGCGCTTGGGGGTGGCGGCGGTTTACGGAGGCCCCATGTTTGGAACTCTTATCAAAGAAGCTCGTGAGCGCGCGGGGTTAACGCAACGGGATCTGGCCGAGTTGGCGCAGACGACCAATTTCCGGGTGAGCACCTGGGAGCGCGGAGCCGAAGGTATCAGCTTAGAGAAGACCGAAGTGCTTGCTAAGGCGTTGAACCTTCCGCGGGCCAAGTTGATTGCTGGCGTGTTGCAGTACTGGTTGGACAACGCCGAGATCGACTACACCGTCACCGTAAAGAACCAAAAAACGACGCGTGTAAATACGGGAGAAGCACTCAAGAAACTGCGCCTGGACAAGAGCGTTCCGCTGCGTGGTCTCGCGCGCACCCTGGAAGTTGCGCCTCCGCGCGTGGTCGACTTGGAGCGAGGGAACAAGCTCATCAAGCCCGAGACCGCTTGGTGGTACGCCAACGCGCTTGGGGTAGACCACAAGGAGCCCGTGCGACTTGCATTGCAGGATGCCGTGCAGCGTCAGTGTGGCTTGGGCTACAAGGTGACTCTCTGAAAACCTTTCCAGCGCGCGAATGCGATCGCCGCTGAAGACGAACGAAGACCAGTCTGGCTTGGCCGATGTGCGCACCCCACCGGTAGCGTTCGCCGGGTCCGAATGGAATATGGCCTGCAAATGACGTAGACGTGCTCGCGTGAGCCAGGGTTCCGAATCCACGTCAGGTCGTATTGCGCCTTCGAAGCCACTCGATGTCATCCTGTCGAGTGGCTTCCTGGCGTTTGCGTCACATCTTGGGTTTTTGCGCGGCCTCGAGCGAGCCAACGTGAGTCCGAGCGCGCTCGTGGGAACGTCTTCGGGTGCTTTGGTTGGTGCACTGTACTGCGCTGGACACAGCGTCGATGCGATCGCGCAGCTGCTGACCTCTGCGCCGCCGCTGCGTTTTCTGAGGCCAAGCCTGCGCCCGTGGCGCGGGGCCTTCGATTCTACGCCGCTGCTAAGACTCCTCGAGGCGCACCTTCCTGCGCGCTTCGAGGAGTTACGTTGGCCGTTCGCGGTCGGCGTGATGGAGTTCGAGGGCGGGAGGCACTGGCTGCTCCGGGACGGCGCGTTGCCGCTTGCCGTGCTGGCGTCGTGCGCGGTGCCGAGGCTCATCTCACCCGTGGCCATCGCCGGGACGCGCTTCGTCGACGGCGGCGCCGCTGATCGTCTAGGCGTTCGAGCCTGGCGAACGTGGCGTCCGGAAAAAGCAGGCATTTTGCATCGGGTCGAACGCAGCATGGGGTCGGAGCACGCCCAGGATCCAGCGGGGCTGCTCACGGTGAACTCACCACGGTCGGGCAACTCGCTGTTCCGTTTACGTGAGTTCGATGTCCAAATGGCCGCCGCATGTGAACGCACCTACGCGGTGTTGCACTCCGGCCGTCCTCGAGCCAGTCGACCCACGTAGTTCGGCTCCTCGATGGCTCCGCCGCCACCGCGCCGCCACGCGGTTCGGA
>CBINDO010000105.1:0-22861 GCA_966249405.1 uncultured bacterium
TGGGTACACGCTGCACGAATCTTCGCGAAGCAGCGCACACGCGCCGTCGCGGTGACGCAGCACGAGCAGCCGCCGACCGACCGGCAGCCGCACGAACGTCTCGGGTTCGCCGATCATGTCCACTTCTTCCGGCGACAACCAGTCGAGCACCTCGGCGACCGCACGCGCCGGGAGCGAGGTCACCAAACGCCTCACATCCGCGTCGGTTACCGGCACTCGAAAGTCACGGCAGCACTGACCACACGCCGTGCAATTGAAGTGCAAGAGTCTAGTGCCGTGGGTCATGCGATGGCGGAAGCTCGCGCTCGGCGTCGACGACACGGCGAGATCTTCGAGCAACTTAGCGGTTTTCCGAACGCCGCCCAAACGCGTTCGCGCTACCCGGCCGTCGGGCTGCTCCACGGCGACACCGTCGTCAAACGCGCCCAAAACCACCGCGACTAGCTTGGTTCGCGAGGGCAGCAGTGCTACGGCGGCAACGCCACGGGGTGTATTTCGTCCGGGGGCGACAGAACAAGGAACAATGCGATGAATCTGACCCAACTTTTCCGAGCCACCGGCTTTGTGGCGCTGGGCGCGGCCCTCACACTGGGCACCGCTACCGGCTGTAAGAAGCAAGGCAAAAAAGACGCAACCGCGGCAGCACCGAGCACCTCGGCCACCGGCGACAGCACGGCTCCCAAAGAGGAGAAGCTCGCAGGTCCCTGCGGTGAGTTCGCCGAGAAGTTCTGCAAGGAAGCTGGCGAGAAGTCGGCGACCTGCAAGACCGGCCAAGACATGGCAGCGCTGCTCAGCGACAACGCGTGCAAAGCAGCCGTCAAGGACATCGCCGTTACGGCTGGTAAGCTGAAGGCACAACGCGCCAAGTGTGACGAGCTCGTCACGACCTTGTGTTCGGCCATCGGCAAGGACACCGAGACGTGCAAGATGGTCACCGAGAAGACCGCTTCGTTCCCGCCGGACCAGTGCGACAAGATGCTGGGCCAGAAGGACAAGATCATCGAGGACCTCAAGAAGCAGGAAGCACGCAACGCTCCGCTCACGCCCGAGCAGCAGGCGGCCGTCGCCGCTGACGACGCTCCGTCGTTCGGCCCCAAGGACGCCAAGGTCACCGTCGTGGAGTTCAGCGACTTCGAGTGCCCGTACTGCTCCAAGGCAGCCAAGGTCACCGAGCAACTGCGCAAGGAGTACGGCGACAAGATCCGCTTCGTGTTCCGTCAGTTCCCGCTCTCGTTCCACAAGAACGCCAAGCCCGCCGCCGAGGCTGCGCTGGCCGCTCACGCTCAGGGCAAGTTCTGGGAGTACCACGACGTGTTGTTCGAGAACTCGCGTAAGCTCGACAAGGAGTCGCTCGCCGAGTACGCCAAGAAGACTGGCCTCGACGGCGCCAAGATCACCGCAGCCATCGACGCGAGCACCTACGGCGCCGCCGTGGACAAGGACGTGAAGCTCGGCAACGACGTGGCCGTTTCCGGCACGCCGACGATGTTCGTCAACGGCAAGCGCATCGCGAACCCGACGGACTACAAGACGGTGTCCGACGCGATCAACGAAGCCCTGAAGATGTAATTGCAGCGAGTAAACTTCCGCGCCTTTGGTGCGGACGTCACTCCCCCCGAAGAAGCGACCCACTGCGGTCGCTTCTTTCGTTTCTGCCACGCGTTTCGTACGACCGACGATCGCACCTCCCTGCCGTTGGGGCGCTTGCCGTTCGCGGGGGCGGCCGGCAAACAACCGACCCCGGCCACGGAGGTCCGCTGCGCATCGCACCGGTAAGGCAACGCAGGCGTCGCTCCGCAGCCGGTTCACGCGCCAGGGCGCTGCCTGGCAAACTGTAAACCCTTTGGCAGCAAGCTCTCGTGTTTCACTCGCCGCCTCACGACTCGCCGCGTCGCCAACTGGGGTCGACGCTGACACGTCTTTCGGCAGTCAGCTCACGACGCGCTTTCGACAGCCGTTCACTCTGCGCCAACAAACGCCGCTCGGGGACGGAGGCCGAATGTTGGGGGTTGGGCCCAGCACCTCTTCGGCGCGACGCGGCTCCCTCCCCCCGCGATCGCTCATTGCGACACGAACTTGCCGTCCGAATACACGTAGCCGCGCGGCGACTGCTCGGTCCACGGCAAGAGCAACGGCTCGAGGCCACCGTAGGGCGCGCGGTCCTCGGGGAAGGGATAGGTGCGCTCCGTCCACCCGAAAGCTCGACCCGGTAGCAACTCGATGCGCACGGCAGCTCCGGCGGGCACGAACTTCACCCCGCCGAGCACGGCGTTTTCGCCCACCGAGCGTCCCGTCTCGGCGGCGAAGATGCGGCTGATCCCGCTCTCCATCACCCGGTAGACGAACACGCCGTGGCGAGTGACCACGTCGCCCCCGAGTTTTTTGCTCGCTTGCGCGCGGATCACGCCGTACACGATGACCTCGGCGTGGCCGTCGCCGGTGAGGTCCGTGGTGGTCACCTGTAACACGTCTTCCGGCTTCTCGACGCCAATCGTCGTGTAGCCGTAGCTCCGCCCCTGCAGAAACTTCTTGCCAAACACGACGATGTCCTTGCCGTGCACGACCACCCGCTCGACATTCTCGTCCCCCGCGACGTCGGTGACGAAATCGAACCGCGGCGCGAGTTTCTTGGCACCGCGTTCGGTGCGATACAACTCGTACACCTGGTTCATCAACTCCTCGGGGGTCGGAGGCCGGGCTTTGGGCGGCGCGTCGGCGGATCCGCTTACGTCCTCGGAGGCGCCGCTTGGCGCGCCGGTGCTTGTATTGCCGTAACCCGGCGGCGGCGCGTTACCAGACCAAAAACGCGTCCCTTTGGCGGCGGGAGCGTCGGTCAGCGGCTTGCCCGACTTCTCTTCGACCTGTTCGAAGCCAGTGCTCTTCCACGCGTACGTGCGCGAGCTCACCGATTGCCATGGCAACAAGACCGGCTTCGTTTCACCGCCCGCCGGCACGCCATTCCAACTCTTGGTGTCGACCTCGCCTTTGGCGACCTTGACCACGATCGCCGGCTTGCCTTTGAACGTCGTGACCTCCACGTCGTTCTGAACGCGGTTATCGCCGCTGGTCAAAGCCACCTCGTGTTGAAACTGGAGCACGGGGCCGCCCGTCTCCGTTGGGAACTTCCAAATCTCGAGCAGTTCTTGTTCACTCCCCGCCGAGCCTTGCTCACGCACCAGGACGACCTCGTCGAAGCCGTCGCCGTTGAAGTCGCGGAGGCGCAGCAACTTGACGCGTTTGGCGAGCAGATCTTGGTAGAAGAACTCGGAGCCCCCGCGGTAGCCGTAACCAGTGACCGTGAGATAACGGTCGTATACGGCAACCCGCTCTTTCATCTTGTCCCCGACGAGGTTCCCGAACGCCTCGCGATCCGGGCGCCCGCTCAACCCCTTGGGAAAAACGAGGCCGTGGTTGAGCGCGTATTCGCCCTCGATCGTCAGCTGCGGCGCGTTGCCGCCCTGCTGTTTGCTCGTACCGACGACGACCTTGGACGAGCCGTCGGCGTCGTTGTAAACCAAAGACCCACGCAACCCGACGCGTGTCGTCGAGGCTTCCGAAAAGTTGGACCACGGAATCTTGGCCTCGAAGCTGAAGCCCCCCGACGCCGGGGCTTCGACCAACTTACCGTCGCTGGCGGCACGCCCATTGACGCTGACCGATCCGGCGGTTTTGCCTGGATCCCCGGGTTCCAACTTAACGACGTACGTCTTGAACCCGCCGTCGCCCAGCGGGAACGACAACCGGAGCTCGGCGTAGTCCTTGTGCGCGACGAACTGTGCATCTTGCACGTCCATTGCGACGTAGAGCGCATCGTCGTCGTAGCCGACCACGGCGGTCGCTTTGGGATCACCTTTGGCAGGAGTGCCGGATAGCGTCTGAGACAACGCAGCCCGCTCGGGCCACTCGCGGAGCAAGCCGTCCAAACGGATCTTCTTGTCGTGCACCGGCGCCGCGTCGATCCCGACGTCGGCTGCAACCGCCGTTTGCGCGGTAAGGACCCAAACCAAACCACCCAACGCCAACCCCGTGAACCTAGCCCACGGAGAGCCACTTTTGCGCCTCATGATTTGACCTGAACGGACGCTTGCTCGGCGGCCTCTAGCTCCGCTAGTGCTTTTGCGAGTTCTTCCTGCTCGCTGGCATCGAGTTCCGCGAACTCCTCGGCGGCCGAACGCGCTGCCGCGGCTTGTGGTGCAGTGACGGCCACGCGCGCAGGCTTGGGGGGCTCGGCCGGCGCCAGGCCCATCTTGCGCTTGAGCGCCAACAGCTCCTCGTCGGCGCCGGTCGTCGCTTCGAGTTCGCGGAACTTGTGGGCTAGCACATCGCCCGTGTACTCCTCGGCAATCTGCGCCTGCGCGTCGGCTTCGGCCTCCATCTGCTCGATGCGCCCCGCCATGTGGTCGAAGGCTTCGAACGCGCTCGCGTTTTTGAGACCACTCATGGTCTCGTGAATCGCCTTCTGCGCCTCTGCGCGGCGCTTGCGTGCGATCAAGAGCTCCTTCTTACGTTTGGCCTCTTCGATCTTGTTGTTCAACGCTCGCAGCGCGAGCTTGAGCTGTTCTACACCGGCCTTCTGCTTGTTCCACTGCTCGCGATACTGCGCGGCGGTGGTCTCGAACTCCTTCTTGCGTCCGAGTGCTTCCTTGGCGAGCGCGTCGTCAGAGGCGCGCACCGCGAGCATCGCCTTCTTCTCCCACTCCGCTGCCTGTTGCGCCGCCACCTCTACCTGACGCATCAATCGCTTCTCGTCGGCGATCGCCGTCGCGACTTGCTTCTTCGCGACTTCGAGTTGCTCGGCCATGTCGATGATGAGCTGATTGAGCATCTTCTCCGGATCTTCGGAGGAGCTGATGAGCGCGTTGATGTTGGATTTGATCAAACGAGCCAAGCGAGCAAACAGTCCCATTAGCGTGTCCCTTCACTGTATTGGCGCAATACGGCGACGTGTTCGGAGAGAGCCAAGTCGAAGTCCGCGATCACGGCCTCGAGTTCGTTCTGATCGAGGCTCGCCATCTCGAGCGCCGACACCAGTACGATGCTGTTACCCATCAGCGCGTATCCGGAATGCAGCAATGCCTCACCGTTGAGCTCGAGCAACTTCTTGTACATGCCCAGCTGCGCGGCTTCGGACTTGGGCGCTGCCCCAATCTCGACTTGGAGCACGAGCACCGGTGCGCTCAACCGAATTGCGGCCGGCGGCTGGTTAATTCCGAGCGGCACCAGCAACGTATCGCCCACCTTTTGAAACGACCGATCCAGGCGCATGAGCAGCGCCTCCACGTCTTCGAGTGAACCAACCATGGGCAGAGGCTAAATGACGGACGTGGCGTGAGCAACACCCAGCGGCGCCGCGTTACCCGGCGCAGGCTCGGCGTTGATGTCGGATTGCGCGCGTGGAACCAGTTTGTGAAGAGCCGTCAAAAGAACTCTTGCGTTGGCAGATTTGGGGGATACACTCGGCCATGTTTGAGCAGAACCTGCCGTTGAGCCTGACGTTCGACGACGTCATGCTGGTCCCAGCGTACAGCGAAGTCCTTCCAGCAGAAGTAGAAACGCGTACCAGGTTGACCCGCGAGATTGAGTTGCGAATCCCGCTGCTCAGCGCTGCCATGGACTCGGTGACCGAGAGCCGTACCGCCATCACCATGGCCCGCGAAGGTGGCGTCGGGGTCATCCACAAGAACCTCACGCCCGTCGATCAAGCACTCGAGGTCGAACGCGTAAAGCGTGCGGAAACCGGCATGATCTCCGATCCCATCACGGTCGAACCGTCGACGTCGTTGCGCAACGCGCTGCGGCTGATGCGCGAGAACAACGTGAGCGGGCTCCCGGTCGTCGAAGGGCCGACTGCCGTCGGCATCTTGACGGCGCGTGACGTGCGTTTCGAAAAGAACCTGGATCAACCGGTCAGCGCGCTGATGACGACGGAGCTCGTCACCGTGAAGCCGGGCGTGGCCGCCGATGACGCCAAAGCACTGTTGCACCGGCACCGAATCGAGAAGCTGCTCGTCGTCGACAACGGCAAGCTGCTCGGCCTCATCACAATCAAAGACTTGATGCAGGCAGAGCTCAACCCCCTCGCCAACAAGGACGCTCACGGTCGCTTGATCGTGTGTGCGGCGATCGGCCCAGGTCGTGACCGCGTCGAGAGAACGGACGCGTTGGTTGAAGCGGGTGTGGATGCGATCGTCGTCGACACCGCCCACGGTCACTCACGCGGCGTCATCGAAGCCGTCAGGGCGACGCGAGCCCGTCACCCCAAAGTGCAGATCATCGCGGGCAACATCGCCACCGCAGAAGCGGCACAAGCGCTGATCGAGGCGGGCGCAGACGCCATCAAGGTCGGCATTGGTCCAGGCAGCATCTGCACCACACGGATGGTCGCAGGCGTTGGTGTTCCTCAGATCACGGCCGTGTCGAACTGCGTCGCGGTGGCGGAGAAAGCAGGCGTTCCGGTGATCGCAGATGGCGGCATCAAGTATTCGGGTGAAGTCGCCAAAGCGATTGCTGCCGGCGCGTCGAGCGTGATGCTGGGCTCGGCCTTCGCGGGCACCGACGAGGCCCCGGGCGAGCTCATCCTGTATCAGGGACGCAGCTACAAGTCTTACCGCGGCATGGGGTCGATCGGCGCCATGAAGCAGGGAAGCAAGGATCGCTACGGTCAAGGTGGAACAGCCGATGAAAAACTGGTGCCGGAAGGTATCGAGGGTCGCGTTCCTCACCGGGGACCGCTGCGTGCCATCGTTCACCAACTGGTTGGCGGCCTACGCGCAGGCATGGGCTACACCGGCAGCCGCACCATCGAGGAGATGCGCAAGAACGCGCGTTTCTGCCGCATCACGGCAGCAGGCTTGAAGGAAAGCCACGTCCACGACGTGTACATCACCGAAGAGGCGCCCAACTATCGCCCTTGAACGGTGGGTATCGACGGGTGGGCGATCGCAGCGCGAGACCTGCCCGGCAAAACGGCCAACCAGAGTGTCGATACAAAAGCGAGCCAACCGCCATCGACAGCGACGCGGCGATTGACAGGCGCAACTTGATTTTGCCACATTCGGAGATGGAGAGATGACCGAGTGGCCGAAGGTGCCTGATTCGAAATCAGGTGTAGGGCAACCTACCTAGGGTTCGAATCCCTATCTCTCCGCCAAGTTCGAACGCGCAGGACGCCCTGAGGACCATGCCGCCCCTCCCAAGTCTGGGACGCGAGGTCCCAGGGCGTTTCGTATTTCGAAGCGTTCGTGTATCGCGGGCGGTCGTGTATCGGGGCGCTCGCATATCGCGGGCGCTCGGCGTTACGTCCACACGGGCTTCGTGTGAGCGGTGCGCCCGAGGGCCGCGTCAGCTCACGAGCAACGTCGCGAGCCCGAGGAACAAACCCATACTCACGACGTCACTCGCCGTCGTCAGAAATATGCTGGACGCGGTCGCGGGATCCGCGCCCAACTTGCGCAAAGTTAACGGCACCACCGCCCCGGCTACGCCGCTCACCGTGCACGCGCCCATCATCGACAGCAACACCACCAGGCCCAAAGTCCAAGCCTCCGGGTTGCCCTGCATTTTGCCGAGCACCACCATCCCGATCGCTGCCGTCAACCCCACGAACAGTCCGTTGAGCAGCCCGAGCAATGCCTCCTTGCTGATCACGGCTCGTTCAGTACCGGCTTCCAAATCTCCCAGCGTCATACCACGCAGCGCCACCGCCAGCGCCTGACACCCGGTATTGCCTGACTGACCCGCCAACACGGGCAAAAACACCGCCAAGATCACGACCTCATCGAGCGTGGTTTGGAAGGCGCCGACGACCGCGGCGGCGATGAACGCGGTGAACACGTTGAGCTGGAGCCAAGGGTGACGCAACTTCAGGCTCTTGCTCCACGGCGTCGCTAGCCGTTCCTCCTTCTCCACACCCACCATCGCGCCGGCTTGCGCGCTGAGTTCGAACGCGTGTTGTTCGAACAGATTCTGTCCGCGTACGGTGCCGACGAACTCCCCCGTGTCCGAACACACGGGGTACGCCGGCAAATGCCACTTGATGGCTTCACGCATCGCGTCCATGACGGGCATGGTCGCCCGCAATTGGAACGGATCTTTGACCATCAAATCCGACACGCGCGCCGACTCGTCGGCGAACAACAACTCGCGAAAGACGAGCACCCCCACGAGCTTGTGCGCCTCGTCCACCACCCACCCGTAGGTGACGAGCGCCTCTTTCACGATCGGGCGAAGCACCTCGAGCGTCTGCTCGACGGTGTATTCCGGTTTGATGACGGCCAACGGCGCGTCCATCAACCTGCCGATGCTTTCTTCTGGATACGCCTGGTTTCTCCGCCACTGCTCGGCCCAGGTTTGGTCGGCGGCCTCGAGGATCTGTGTTCGCCGTTGTTCCGGGAACTGCTCCAGGATGTCGTCGACGAAGGCCGGGTTCTCGGCTTCCAGCACCTGGGCGATGGTGGTATCCGTCTCGTGCGCGAGAAACTTGGACGCCTGCTCGGGGTCGTGGCGCTCGATGAACTCGCTCAACGACGCGAGATGCGGGTCGAGCATCTCGGTCGTCGGCAACTCCGTCGGTTGGTTCCGGTTCGACTCGGGGTTTACGCTGGGAGAGGCGCTCATCGCGCGTCATCGTGCAGCAGCCGTGAACCCAGGCAAGCGTTTTGTGGGCGTGCGACGCCAATCACTACAAGCACGTCAATATCTCACATCCGTTCTTGGTCACGAGCAAGGTGTGTTCGAACTGCGCCGACAAGCTGCCGTCAGCGGTCGTCACCGTCCACCCGTCTTCGTGAAACACGACCTCGGGCCCGCCCAGGTTGATCATGGGCTCTACGGTGATGACCATGCCTTCACGCAACCGCATCCCAGTTCCGGCGCGGCCGACGTGGGGCACCTTCGGGTCTTCGTGCATGCGTCGCCCGATGCCGTGCCCGCACAGATCGCGCACCACGGAGCAGCCTTCTCGGCGCGCCAGCTCGACGATGGCCGCCCCGATGTCACCGAGGCGCGCCCCGTCGCGGACCGCGGCGATGCCCGCGTCGCGACAACGCCGCGCCGTCTCTACGACGTGGCTCGCTTCCGGACTCACGGGACCAATACACACGGTCCGCGACGTGTCGCCGTGAAACCCGTCGAGCTCCGTCGTCACGTCGACGTTGATGATGTCGCCCAACAGCAGCCGCTCCTCGGGGTTGGGAATGCCGTGACAGACCACGTGATTGCGGCTGGTGCACACCGCCTTCGGGAAGCCGTGGAAGCCGAGCTGACTCGGCTTCCCGCCGCGCTGCGCCGTGTCTTGCCTCACCCAAACGTCGATCTCGCCGGTGGTGATGCCGGCCTCGAGCCGGGAACAGACATAGTCGAGCGTCTGCGCCGCCGCCTGCCCGGCGCGCCGAAGTTTGGAGATCTGGTCGCCACGATAGAGCTGAATCACCGCACCAAAGTGCGCCATTGCCCCCATCCCATCCAATACCATTTCGGTATCGCGCCGTGCGCCGACGCGCCGAGCGGGCTTCATTCTTTCGCCGTTCGAGCGTATGTTGCGACCATGAGTTTGGCCCAGCTGACCTACTTCGTTGCAGTCGCCGAAGAGCAACACCTGACCCGAGCCGCCAAACGCCTGCACGTCTCCCAGCCGCCTCTCACTCGCCAGATCCAGCAGCTCGAAGACGAGCTCGGGGTCCGACTGTTCGAGCGCACGGTCAAGGGCATGCGCCTCTTGCCCGAAGGTGAGACACTCCTCACCCGCGCCAAACAGATCCTGGAACTCGTCGAAAGAACGCGCAGCGAGGTCGCCGCGCCTAAGTCACCGACGGCAACCTAGAGCGGGTCGACCCAGTGACCCGCGACCCGTGTAACAGATGCGCCACTGGCTCGCGCACGTTGCGCAACCACCGCCCTCGCGACGTCACTCGCCGCGCAGGAGCGCGGCCACCGCCGCAGGGTCACGCGGCAGGTCCGAAGTGAGCACGTCGGCGCCAGTCTCGGTGATGAGCACGTCGTCTTCGATGCGGATCCCGCTAAACGACGCAAACTCGTCGGCGCGGGCGAGTGCCTTGTTCACGGCGGTCTTGACGGGACCGTCGTCCATGAACGCCAATACGTTGTAAATCCCCGGTTCGATCGTCACGACCATGCCCGGCTCGAGCACGCGATCGAGGCGCAACAGTCGCTCGGAGCCGAGGGCACCGCGCACCTGCGCCTCCGGGTAACCCGCGCGGTCACCCAGGTCCTCCATGTCGTGAACGTCGAGTCCAAGCAAGTGCCCGAGACCGTGAGGAAAAAGCGCTGCACCGACGCCGCTTTCGAGCAGCCCATCGACGCTGCCGCGCAGCACCCCGAGTTCGACCAAGTCACTGACCACACGACGCGTCGCCAAGCGGTGCACGTCCAAAAAGCGAACTCCCGGGCGGCAGGCGTCGATCGCCGCTTGCTGAGCGTTGAGCACGGCGCGGTACAGATCGGCGCCCATACCCTCGAACTTGCCAGACACCGGCCACGTGCGCGTGATGTCGGCAGCCCAACCTTCCGGCGTTTCCGAGCCCGCATCCACGAGCAACCAATCCGTCGGGTTCAGCCTTTCGCCGCTCGTACGCGCGTGCAGGATGTTGCCAGCCGGCGTGACGATCGAGCCATACGCGGGGATCATGCCGTGTTCGGTGAACACCGCCTCAATCTGGGCCCGCACCCCCGCAGCGCGCTCGGCGCGCGTGACGACCCGTGCCCCGGCTCGATGGGCCGCGATGGAGACCGCCGCAGCCTGCCGCATTTGGGCGATCGCCGCTGCATCGTGGCAAAGCCTTTGCTGAACGAGGGCACGCGCCAGGAACTCGTCCCCATGCTCTTCGGGATCGAGCTGGTGTGAATGTAACGCGAGCAGCTCCGGGTCCAGCTCGAGCGTTCTACCGAGCAGATCCTCCAACCACAACGCGCTATCGGAGTCGGGTGAACTCACCGCCGCTGTGTCCTCGGCCGGAGCAAAGTCGTCGAGCGGACGCACCGACAAACCGAGGCGCTGCTCGAGCTCTTCGAGGGTCGGTTCGGGCCCGTGCCAGAGCCGTTCCGCTGGATCGGGCGGGTCCATGTACAGCGTTACTTCGCCCTCCGCGAAGTACAAGACCGCTGCCTCCAAGTGTACACCCGTGAAATACAGGAAGTGGCTATCGGCGCGAAATGGGAACTGATTGGCTTCGAAGTTGCGCACGCGGCGTAACCCCGACCCTAACGCCGCGGGCGTGGTCAGACGCTCCACGAACATTTGACGCCGGGCAGCGAACGCAGCGGAAGGACTCGGTGTGGGCCACATGATCAGTGCCGGGTAGTTACGTCCGAACGCTCGTCGGCGTCAAACTCCGCAGCCTCTCGTTCGAGCGGCGCGGTGGCGACGGGTGCAACCGCAGGCGGCTTAGCAGCCGGCGCCGGGGGTGCGACGATCGCCTGTTGAGGCACGCCGAACTGAGCCGCTTGTTTGATCTGCCACGGATACTTGATGCGGTGGTGGTGCATGTTGACCAACGTGTCGGCCATTCTCGACACGATCGTGTGCAGCTCCTTCATGTTCAGCGGGCAGTCATCGAGCTGCCCCGAGCCGAGCTTCGAGAATACGATGCGCTGCACCATGTTCTCGAACTGGGCACGGTCCGGTTCGTCGATGGTCCGCGACGCAGCCTCGATCGAGTCGACCAGCATGAGGATGGCGGTCTCCTTGGTCTGCGGTTTCATCCCCGGATAACGGAAGTCGTCCTTGGTGAGGCCGCTCGGGTTGCCCCGCTCCTTACACTTGTTCCAAAAGTACTCGACGACCTGCGTGCCGTGGTGGGTATAGGCGAACTCCACCACGGGTTCCGGGATACCGCCGTCGCGGAGGATCTTCGTGCCCTCCACCACGTGCGCGCGAATCACGTCCGCGCTCGCTTCGGGGGAGAGTTCGTTGTGCGGAGAAATCTCACCGTGCGCCAAGTTCTCGACGAAGAACTTGGGCCGAACCGACTTGCCCAGGTCGTGATAATAAGCGCCGACGCGCACCAAGAGCGCATCGGCCCCGATGGCGCTGGCGGCTTGTTCGGCGAGGTTCGCCATGGCACGACTGTGCTCCCACGAACCCGGCGCGTGTTGAGCCATGTGCTTGAGCAGCGGCTGCTCCAGATCCGTCAGGTCGTGCAAGCGTTCGCGGGGCACGTGACCAAGCACACGCGACGCAGGCGACGTGAGCAAGGCCCCTAGGCCACCAGTGAGCAGGCCGCCGCACAGACACCCCAGTAACCTCGAGCCGAGGCCTTGTGCGACGTCGTGGGCCCACTCGAAACGCCCCTCGAGCGCGAGTGCCAGCGCCACCAGCATCACGGCCGCGCACAGACCCGCGAAGAAGCCGGCCATCAACATCGCGCGGGAGTGTTTGCGGTCGACGAACACGAGCACGGACGCCATGCCGTGACCCAACAAGGCGACCAAGAACACGACGTCGTAGCGCAATAGCGACGCAGCCATGAACGCGAACACGAGCGCCACAACGAGCGCCGTACGCCGGTCGAAACTCGCCGAGACCCAGAGCGGCACGAGGCCGATCGGCAACCAGAACTCCGAGACCCCGGAGAACATCAGCTGCAGCTTGCAGAATGCGAACACGAGCAACACCAGGCCGAACAAGCCGACCTGAGCTCGAAACAACCGCAAGCGATTTTGGCCGAACTTGCGCAAGTACGCAGCCAGCGACATACACAGCGTGGCGAACAACGCGAACGAGCCGAGCACATGTAAACCACTCGGACTGCGCCGCGAAAGTTCATACGACACGGCTACGCGGTGGCTGGGCTCGGCCGCAGACAGTTCCGTCCCCACCGGCACCAGGACGTGTTGCAGGCGATAATTTGGCGGCACTTCGCCGCGCCCGGAACTCGACGGTTCGACCCGCGGGGCCAGCCGGTGAGGCACCCGCAGCGAGGTCGGCGCGGGCTGACCAAACTTGGGCTCGAACGCGGAAAACGCCACGTCACCGTATTGAATCAGCGTCAACAACACCGCCGTGGTCAGGCTCAGGATAATCCCGGCAAGCCATCCAGCTCGAACTCTGGTTCGCAGAAACATCACGGTTGTTTATCCTTGGGCGCGTATTCCCGGCGTTTTTTTCGGTGTAGTCCTCCCCCGGCGGCTCCGCAATTAGAAACGCGTTTCGAGGGTCCGTAGGAGGTTTGGGGCGTCGGGCTAACTCCGAGTCTTTCCACCGGGCTAACGGCTGGAGGACCCGCCAGCGGGCTCGAAGGAGTCGGCAATGAAGCACGAAGCGTGCCCACCAAGTTGCCAAAACGCGAACACTGAACTACCTCCCCAAAAGTGCACGCTCGACTCGCTGCCTCGTTGGAAACGGCCCGAAATCGGCGCCGCGTGCTGGTGATGGCGGTGGTCAACGTGACTCCTGACTCCTTTTACGACGGCGGCCAGTACACCGATAACGACCGTGTGCGCGAGCGAATTGATCAAGTGCTTATGGAAGGGGCCGACTTGATCGACATCGGAGCGGAGTCGTCACGACCCGGCGCCGCTACCGTGCCAGCGGAGGAGCAGCTGCGCCGGTTGAATTTCGGACTGAGTCATGCGCTCGAGAAAGGCGCACTGGTTTCCGTCGACACCACCGATCCACGGGTCGCTCGCCATTGTGGAACGCGGGGTGCGTGTTTGATCAACGACGTGTCGTGCCTACGCGACCCCGACTTGGCGCGCGCGGCGGCCGAGGTGGGTGCTGCGCTGGTCATCACCCACAGCCGCAAACCGATGGGCGAAATGAGCGGTTACTCGGCGTGGCCGGACGACGATTACGGCGCGGACGTCGTCGCAAGCGTGCGTAGCGACTGGCTCGCGGCCGCAGAGCGAGCGCAACGTTGCGGTCTCGCGTCGAGTGATTTGATCTTCGATCCGGGCTTCGGCTTCTCGAAAAACGCACGACACAGTTACGAGTTGCTCGGGCGGCTGCGTGAGTTCGAGAGCTTGGGCTGCCCAATCCTGAGCGGTCCAGGACGCAAGTCTTTCCTCGCTCACTTCGACGGGGCGCCGCCCGATGCACGTCTTGGCGGCACAATTGCGGCAAGTGTGATATCCGTGCAAAACGGGGCCAACATCCTTCGGGTGCACGATGTTCACGCAACCCGTCAGGCGCTAAACATCGTGTTTGCTGCCCGAGACCCGAACCTCGCCCGGCCCGGTTCGGCGCCCCTCGCTTGATCCCTCGACGCTCTAGTCCACCTCCCTTTCACCGATGCCGAACGAACTGTGGCAATATCTCCAATCACGCAGCGCGACCGACCTCGCTCGCGACGTGCTGGACGTGTTGATCACTTATTACGTGTTCTATCGCGTCGCGTTGGTGCTCAAGGGGACTCGCGCAATGCAGATCTTGCTCGGCATCGCGGGCGTGTTCGTGTTGTACGTCGTGGCCGAGGTGTTGCGGTTGCACACCGTGCTCACGTTGCTGACCGCGGTGTTGTCGAGCGCGATTCTGATTGTCGTCGTCGTCTTTCAGAACGACATCCGTCGCGGCTTGATGCGCATGGGCGGCCGAGCACAGCTGAGCACTGGGCAAACGCTGGAGAGCAAACTCATCGACGACGTGGTCGAGGCGGCGCAGGTGCTCGCCAAACACCGCACCGGCGCGATCATCACGTTGGAACAAGAAGCCAACTTGGACGAATTCGTGGGTAGCCACCAAGGTCACGTCATCGACGCGACCGTGACCCCTGAACTTCTCGTGAGCATGTTCATCCCCGAGGCCATGAACAAGCTGCACGACGGCGCGGTCGTCATCCGCGACCTCCGCATCGCCAAGGCCGGTGTGTTCTTCCCCATGCCCGAAGGACGCGTCGCCGACGAGAGTTTCGGGTCGCGCCACCGCGCGGCGATGGGTATCACCGAAGAGACGGATGCGGTCGTCGTGGTCGTGAGTGAAGAACGCGGTTCGATCAGCTTCTGTTTCAACGGCAACATCATCCCGAACCTCGACGGCCCACGCTTGCGCGCCGCGTTGGACGGCGTCTTCGGCCCCAAACGCACCGTGACGCGCAAGGCGACCAGCCTGTTTGCGTTCTTCCGCCGCACGCCCGTGGACGCGCCCAAGTCGGCAAGAGCCAGCACCCCGCCGCGCACGACGCGCACGCCTCTGAGACGCAAGATTCAAGAAAACGCGACCTCGCTGCGCACCGCCGAGGCCCGAAAAGGCCCAAGCGTGCCCGGTGGCAGTGTGGAGCCGCTGCGCAAGCGCTCGAAGAGCTTGGAGCAACCGACCATTTCGCTCGAACCCCCGGTCGACCACGCGGCACACGAACCCGCGGCGACGGCCACACCGCTACGCGTCCGGCAGCTGCCCCCGCCGCCCGAGGACGACCGTGTCTCACTGCTCGAAGAGTCCTCGTTTCAACCTTCGTTGCCGCGCAAGGTCCGCGACTCGGTCCCGCCCGCGGCTCCGGTGCCCAATCTGACCCGCGAGCATCCGCCGGTCGCGGACGTCCCTTTGCGACACATCACGCGCGCTCCGGTTCCGCCGAGCAAAGACGAGCTCGCCCCCCGCAACGAGAGTCGCGGCCCGTTACACGAAGACACGCTGCGCTCCTTGCCGTCGCCTCCGCGTTCGCTCAACCCCGACGAGCCGGCGGCCGAGCGCTCCACGTTACCGACGATCGCGCGTCCGCTCTCGGCACCACCACCGCCCCCTGAAACGCCCGAGCACGACCGTCCGTCGCGCGAACGCGTGGAGCCAACGGCATGAAACGAACGGGTTCTCGACCTTTCCTTCACGCCCTGCGTACCGCCTTCACCGCCAACCTGGGACTCAAGGCGATCGCGTTCATCGCCGCGTTGGTGTTGGTGGCTTATCAACGGAGCCAGGAAGACGAGCGCACGCGCACCGTCCCGTTCAGCATCGACGTGCAACTACCGGAGACGGCCAAGCGCCGTGAGTTGATGACGGCGATTCCCCCAAGCATTCGCGTGACCGTCCAGGGCAGCTTGAGTGCGCTCGACGAGTTGTCCAATTCGTCCAACAACTTGGAGCTCGACTTGCGCAAGGGCAACGTCGATCGCGTCAACTTCTCTCCAGAAAACTTCCGCCTTCCCCCGGGGACCCGCATCAAGGCGATCGAACCAACTGGTCTCGACCTCGAGTGGCAGAACATCATCGAACGTGAGGTCCCGGTGCAAACGTCGGTGACGGGCGCGGTCGCGGAGGGGCACGAGGTCGAGGCGACGAGCGTGCTGCCGGAGTCGGTGATTCTGGTTGGCCCCGAGCGACTCGTGAACGTGACCCAGTCCGTGCGGGCGGCGCCTTTCGACTTGAGCGGGCTCGCTTCCGGGCGCTACGAGCGGCAGCTCGCGCTGGATCCTCCGCCCGATCGAACCAACTATCTCGATCAGACGAGCGTGTCGGTCCAGGTGGCGGTGAGACGGCGTCTAGTCACGGCGACGTTCCCGAAAGTGCCGGTCGAAGTGATCGGGGCAACGAGCGCGCTCGTGACGCCAACACACGTCGACGTCACGGTGCGCGGGACCCCCGAGGTCGTCGCTGCGCTGCACGTGGAGCTAGTGGTCCCGCGCGTCGACTTGACGGACCAAGACACCTCCAAACGCGGCTCGGTCGCGCTCCCCGTCGTCGTGGATCTGTCGCAGGCCGAGTCGATGATTCAGCCGCCGACCGTCAAAGTGACGTGGTGAGCGTTCGTCAACCACAGGCACCCGTCGGCGTCCCTTGGGGGTTGGGCCCAGCTCTCGACGTCGCGTCGCGGCTCCCGCCCACCGCCATCAGCCCCGGTCAGGACACGGGGATCGGCACGTGTAAACTCACGACGCCATCTTTGCGCTCGACCCACCGCGGCTCGAGCTTGGCCGGATGCCGGAGTTCGAGCTGCAGTTCCACGTCCGCGCCCGCCTCCACCAGTCGCGAAGAGACGAGCAAGACGTTGAAGTGAGTGAGGTCCAGCGGGTGACGATTGTTGCGCACGTCGATGGCGGCGCCCGCGAGCCGCACCGTTACCCGCGTACCGCTCCCTTCGACCGTAAACTCGGTGCGGTGACTAACGTGCACGAACAGAGTCCCGTCGCCACTCTTGCTGCGCTGAAAGCCGGAGAACGTCACCTGCGCTGGCTCGTCGGCGCGAGCCAGGGGCGCCGTCAACCACAAGGCCACCCCGAGCACGGCAACCCAGCGCGATGGACCAAACACGGATGACGAGCGAGCCATGACTCCGAGTGTGACCGAACTCGGGCCCTTCGCCAAGGCAGCAGCTCGTGTACGCTGGGGTGCGCAACGGGAAGCAAGTTCACAACACGACGAGGGTGATCCGTGACCGGGCACCATCGTAATAAGCCTGGACCGCTTGGCGCAAAGCGCGGGAGACGTACCAGCGGCGCATATCGACGGCGACCTCGTCGTAAGGCGCCCGGGAAAAGGGCGTGCGGCCGCCGTTGTGGAGCGCCTGCAGCTCGGCCTCACTGGGGCTGAGCATGGGCGCCACCATGCGGTCCAAATACAAGCTGGCGCGAGCGCGACGCTGCAGCAGCCGGTAGACTTCGCGTTGTTCGAGCCCTTCCTTGCGTGCGGCTTGTCCGATCAAGGTCGCGCCCCTCACTTCGATAGCCAAACTCGCTTCGGCAGCCGCAACTCGCGCCTCGATCTCGGCGAGCGTGGGCGGCGGCGTCATGCGTAGACTCTCAAGGATTGCCTCCGCCACGTGACGCTCGAGTGCGGCTCGCACGTGAACGGCAAGGTACGGCTCCGTTTCGGTGGGTACGAAGCGCGAATCGGCGAGAGCCTCCAGGCGGGCCTCGAAGGCGAGCTCGCGTTCGAAGATGAAGCTCGGGGCGTTCACGCCACCGAGCTCGGGAGCGGTAAACCTGACCACGACGCGGTCCACGGCCGTGGTTGCGGTTGGAGCGGCCGCTCCCGGCGCAGGCTGCGCCGCCGAAACCGCGGACCAAAACACCGCGCCAGCGACCGTGATCGCCGCAAAGGGTTTACGTACCCTCGTAAAGGCCGCTCGTCTCACCGGTACCCTCGCCTCGCGAGCACTCAGCGGACGCTGCTCAACTTGCGAGACTCGCTCGGCGGCACGTGTTCGGCGCTGTGCTCCTCGCGATTGGGAGCTACGAGCAAAGGGTCGCCCGGCGACGCGTCGACCTGACTGGTCGTGTCGTCTGGAGCGTGGCTATGATCACCTCGGGCGGCGCGTCGCGAACGAACGAACTCGGCGAACACGAGCACCTTCTCGAGGTCCCGGGTGCCCAACCCGTCGGTCACTTCACGCAGCAAGCGTCGTACCACGTCGGCGCCGCGGCCACGGCGCGGCACGGCGCGCTCCGAAGCCGGACCTTCCACGGGCGGCTCGGCCGCTCGCGGCACGGGCTTGATGGCGTGCGCGGTGAGCCAAGCCTCCATGAACACCTTCAAACGCTCGCTTCGAAACGTAAACCATCGTTCACGCTCCGCCGCATGACTCATCAGAACGTCCTTGAAGCGCCGAAACGCGCCCTTGCCATCGATGGCTTGTCCGAGTTCCCCGCGCAACACGGGCTCCTCCACCATCTGGATGAAGCGCTCCATCCAGCGGTATTGCTCGCGCGAACTCACCGACTCGATGCGGAAATACTGTGTATCCGAAACGATGCGTGATTGCATTTCGGGATCGGCGACACCGTCCACGAGGCGCAGTACCTCACCGGAACCCAGGTGAAGGTAGCTGTGAACCTCTGGGGCGTTGTTCTCGAAAGCGTCTTCCAACGCCTCCCAATCCACTGGCACTTCTCTCAGCGCCCGAAGGTCACTTTCTCGCTCTTCGTTTGACATCGCTCAAGCACTCCAACCAAGCATTAGGACCAAGAGCTCCGCGCACGCGCGACTGCTTGCGCAAAACGACGGCGTTCACTCACTCTTCGCGATTCATCCATTCTGACACTAAACTGCCGTTCCGTCTGGATCATTCGGGCCGCATCTTCGGGAGAAGCAAACATTCCTACACCTAGCCCAGCAAACATGGCGGCGCCACGGGCAGTGGTCTCCAAGTCTCGCGGACGCTCGACCTTGAGGCCGGAAAGATCCGCCTGCAGTTGCATGAGTAGGTTATTGGCAGCCGCGCCACCATCTACTCTTAGGGTACGTATGGGCGCTCCGGTATCCTGTCGCATCGCCTCTACCAACGCATCGACCTGAAAAGCGATTCCCTCGAGCGTCGCGCGCGCGATGTGGGCGCGTCCAGTGCCGCGAGTGATGCCACAAATGAGGCCTCTTGCCTCGGCATCCCAATACGGCGCTCCGAGCCCAGCCAAAGCTGGGACGAAGACCACGCCATCGGCGCTATCGACCTCGGAGGCGAGCCGCTCGACCTCCGCGGCGGAATCGACGATACCGAGACCGTCACGCAACCACTGTACGGCGGCCCCTGCAACGAAACAGCTACCTTCGAGCGCGTACGTGGGACCCGAGGGGAGTTTCCAAGCCAGCGTTTCGAGCAGGCCGTGTCGCGACGTTGGACGCCGAGGACCTGCGTTCAGGACGATGAAGGCACCGGTTCCGTACGTGCACTTGATGCCCCCGCTTTCGAAACACGCCTGGCCGAACAACGCGGCGTGTTGATCTCCTGCCATCCCAGAGACCGGCGTGCCGTCCAACACCGCAGCAAAACCCTGCGTGTGGCCAATAGTCCCAGCGTTGCCCACTATTTCGGGCAAAGTGGACAGCGGCACTCCGAACAGGTCACACATGTCGGCAGACCACGTCTGGGTTTCGAGGTCCATTAGCAAAGTCCGCGCCGCGTTCGTCGCGTCGGTCGCGTGCCTCTGGCCACCAGTGAGCCTCCACAACAGGAAGGAGTCGATGGTGCCGAAGCACAAGTCACTGGCTCGTGAAAGGAGTCCGTTCTGTAGGAGCCACTGCATCTTGGTCGCTGAGAAGTAGGGATCGAGCACCAGCCCCGTCACGCGACGGACGCGATCACTATGTCCGGCAGCGCGCAACGCCTCGCACTCGGGTGCAGTTCGGCGATCCTGCCAGACGACGGCCCGACCGAGCACCCTGCCCGATGACCGCTCCCAAGCGACCACCGTCTCGCGTTGGTTCGTGATGCCGACCGCAGCGATGTCGCGCGGCTGCAAGCCGGCTTTCGAGACTGCGGCCGACGCGGTGTCGACGACCGTTCGCCAGATTTCGTCGGCGTCGTGTTCGACCCAGCCGGGGGCCGGAAAGTGTTGCTGAAAATCGACATCGACGCGGGCCGGCACGGCGCCGTTCGGCGCCAAAACCAAGGCCGTCGTCCCTGTCGTCCCCTGATCGATCGCGAGCAAATGGGAGCCCATATGGGTAACGTGCATATCAAATGCCGCAACGCTTGTCGTTGGCCACGGCGACGAGTAGCCTGCGGGACCGATGGCGCGTTTGGTGCTGACAACTCCGGAGGGTCAAGAGACCGTGACTCTCGCCCCCCGCAACACGTTGGGGCGGCACCCCAGTAACAGCATCCAGCTCCTCGACAAGATCGTGTCGAAGGAACACTGCGTGATCGTCCAACAGGGCAACGAATACGTCCTGCAAGACCTGGGTAGCCTGAACGGGACGTTCATCAACGGCGAACGCGTGGCGGGCGAGCGTGCGTTGCGCGACGGGGATGAACTCGCGCTCGGCTCGACCCGGGCCATCTTCCATCAGGACATGTCACGCATGCCGGCTCCCGCTCCGTTGGGGAGCGCGCCCCGGCAGTGGCCCCATCCAGGCCAGCCCTCACAACCTCAGGCTGCTCCGCCAATGCCGAGCCTCGCGGGGCGCGTCACCGATCCCGACCCACGTCCGATTCCGGGTGCGAACCAAGCCTGGCGTGTGGCTGGATTACCGGAAACTCCCGCTGCGGCGGCCCCCCCGCCGGCTTTGGCGCGTCCGCCCGCCGCAGGGACACAGCCCATGGCCGCGTACGTTCCCCACGCGGCGCCCGCGCCGGTCGAGCCCGCTCCCGCCGCGACCAACGTCCGGCCGAGCCCCACCAACCCCGGCAAAGAGACGCTGCACCGCACACGCGTCGACTTGAGTGACGCCGGTCGCAGCATTGGTAACCAGGTGGACGCCACGCGTGGCTTCCAGCCGTACCGCGACATCGCCCACAACGCGACGCAGCTGGCCGCCGATTACGAGCGGTTGCGATTCTCCCACGAACTCTCGCGCGAGATCGCGTTGGAGCGCGACCTGACGAGCCTGCTCAACAAGATCCTCATCAGCGTCTTCCGGCTCATCCGCGCCGACCGCGGGGTCATCTTCTTGAAAGACGAGACCGGCCATCTGACGATTGGTGCGAGCTTGCGCCGCGACGGTTCGGGAGACGCGATCAGCGTCTCCTCGACGATCCTCGAGCACGTCATGAAGGAGCGCGCGACGGTGCTCACTCACGATGCCGCGATGGATTTCGCGGGCTCGAAGGGCAAGAGCATGATCCTCAATCGCATCAGCTCCGCGATTGTTGCGCCGCTCCTGCACAACGACGAGTTGCTCGGCGTGTTGTGGCTGGACAGTGAGACGTTGGCGCAGTTTCAAGCCCGCGACTTGGATATGGTGAGCGCCATCGCGGCTCAAGCCGCCATGTTCATCGAGATCAGCATCCTCGGTAAGAAGGTCGAACAAGAGATCGTCGCGCGCGAACGTTTCAGTCGTTTGCTGTCGCCGAACGTCGCCGAAAAGGTGTTGTCCGGCGAAATGGTGATCAAGCGCGGTGGTCAAGCCGTGGACTGCACGGTGTTCAACTCCGACATTCGCGGCTTTACGCCGATGAGTGAACGCCTGACACCAGAAGAGCTCGTCGAGATCCTCAACGAGTACTTCGAGTTGATGGTGGAGTCGATCTTCAAGTTCGAAGGAACCCTCGACAAGTTCATGGGCGACGGCATCATGGCCCTCTGGGGAGCGCCGGTGGCCCACCCCGACGACGCGTTCCGCGCCGTCAACTCCGCCATCGAACAAATGCGACTGCTCGAAGAGTTCAACACGAGCAGGGCGAATCAGCCTCACCACATCCCGCTGCAGATCGGGGTGGGCATCCACACCGGCAAGGTCGTTGCCGGCTACATCGGCAGCTCCAAAGCACTGAGCTACACGGTGATCGGTGACACAGCGAACACCAGCGCTCGTCTGTGCAGCGTCGCTGGCGCCGGTCAAATCCTCGTGAGCGAAGAGACACTCGCGCAGCTCGGGGGTCGCTTCGAATACCGCGAATTGCCGGCTGCCCAACTCAAAGGCAAAGAGCGGCCTTTCAAGGTTTTCGAGATCTTGCACAACGCCCGGGCGCAGGCGCCGCTCTCGAGTGCGCTGGACCGCACGCCCTCACAAGCCCGTGTAAAAGACGTCTGAGCGCGCGAGCTCCAGCTCGCCCGGGGGTGCCTCGCAGCAACGGCGTCCGCAATCGTGCCGGTACCGTGGGTAGGCTTGCCGCCACGTCATAAACCGTACTGCTCACGGCGCAGCCCACGAGCGGTTCCGCATTTTGCGCTCGCCATCTCACACTCGCCCGACTATCGGGACGCCCATGTTCAACTTCGATGGACTCAGCCGCCTCCGCGACCTCACCCCCGAGAATCAGCGGGTGCTGGTGCGCGCAGACCTCGATTGCACGATGTCGCCAGACGGCCAAATCACCGACCTATCGAAGCTCTCGGCAGCGACGGCGACGCTGCGCCACTTGCTCGACGCCAAGGCGCGCGTGGTCGTCGTGGGACATCAAAACGCGACCGATTCCGGCGGCAACCCCGTCAGCATCGAGACGTGCGGGGCGCACCTGGCCGAGCTGCTGGGGTGCGCCGTGTGGATCCCAGACGAACCCGACGGACCGATGGCCCGAAAACTGATCGCCGAACACCG
>CBINDO010000106.1:0-22777 GCA_966249405.1 uncultured bacterium
AGACGAGGTCACCGGAACGAGTGAACGTGTCCAGGTTGTCGATCTCGATCGCGTCGAATCCGTCGGTTTTGCAGCCTCGAATCCAGTCGCCCACGACTTCGGCGATGCGCTCCCGCTTGTCTGCCGTACCAATGTCGAGGAGCGCCTCGTCCCAATCTTCGTCGATGACGACCTCACCGCTGGCGTCTCGCAAGAGCAAATCCGGTTCCCAGTCCGCCTCTTCACCCGGCTGGACTTGAAACCCGTTCACGTAACACACGTTGTAGAGGCCGGGCTCAGGTGCGTCGGTGCGATCGCGTGAGACAATTCCCACGCCGTTTGGCGGGGCGTAGCCGCCCCCAAGCTGATAGTCGAGCCCCGCGTTCTGCGGCGGTAGCGACGGGCTACCTGGAAATGCCGTGGCGCCACTATCGGGATGCGCCTCGACACCACCATCGCCGTCGCGGTCACCCCCGGATTCGGAAGGCGCACTCCTCGCCGAGGAGACGGACGAGACCTGCTCTTCCGTCGCTGAAGGAGGAGGCGGCGTGTCGGTCTTCTCGTCGCACGAGATCACGACGAGGGCCGAAAGCAACAACGCAAATCGACGTTCGATGTGCTCCATCATGTTGGCCGATCCTAGCCGCTGTCGAACGCGACGTCAGAGCCATACGCAGAAATCAGCTCCGACAGTCGCGGACGCCTATCGCCCTACACGCTGGTACCGCTCGCAAGCTGGCTTTCGAGCCAACGACCGAGCCCAAGCGGCGAGTCACGATAGATCTCAGGCGCGGGGAGCGCTTTCAACGAAGACAGGTCAGCGGGCGGCGAGCGCAGCGGGGGGGGCTCCGTTACTTTGAGACAGCCAGGCGCTGCAGCCGATCCGGTGGGCGCGCTCGAAGCACGAGCGGGAGTACGGCGCGGACGCGTCGTGAAGGGCGCGTCCGCGCATTCGTGCCCAAACACGCATGCCCCTGAGTTGGTCTCGCAGGTGGGCAGCTATCTAAGTTGCGCGGCAAAGGCGACAGCTGCCGGCGGGCAAACGGACTTCAACCCGCAAATGCCAGTGCCGTCACGTAGGTGACGGCGCACACCGCCCATATCGAGGAGCGGAGCCGCAAGCCGTGCTCGAGACCCCATACGACGGTCAGCCACGCGGTGGGGGGCAATATCGCGAGCCAACGCTTGCCAGCCGACAAGCGCGCCCACAACCCCGAGCACAACGCGACGTGGACGGTGAACCATGAGGCCGAGCTCAGAATGAGCGTCGTTGCCACGAGCAAGTTCGAGGTCACGGCCGTTTCCTACTAGCCTGGTCATCGGGCGTCACAAACTTAATGGTTGCCGGCGCGTCCGGTGGGGGTGGTCCCGCGAATTTGGGCCGACGGCCGTCGAACACTCACGGAGCCGCGCCAGTCGGGCCGAGTTTTCGCGCGGCGTTTTGGTTTTCGTACTGGGCGGGCCGAATCGCGGTGTTAGAGTCCAAGATCCGTGCCTATTCGATTGTTGCTCCCGTTGGCGTTGGTGCTCGGTTTGGTCGTGGGATTGCCGCTGAGAGTGCCGCGTGCGTCCGCCGAATCGCGGAATAGCCGTCCCGACACTTTGGACGTCAAAGACATCAAACCTGGGATGAAGGGCTACGGGTTGACGGTGTTCGAAGGGACGCAGCCCGAGAAGTTCGCGGTCGAGGTCATCGACGTCCTGCGCAACTTCCGTCCGCGCCAAGATTTGGTGTTGATCAAGACCGAGCATCCGCGTTTGGAGGTGGCCAAAGTCGTCGCCGGCATGAGCGGAAGTCCCATCTACCTCGACGGCAAGATGATCGGTGCCTACGCGTACGGATGGACGTTTGGTTCCGAGCCGATCGCCGGCGTGACGCCCATCGGCAACATGCTCGACGACATGGCGCGCCCGCTGCCGTCCTTCATCCACGGCTGGCCAACGCGGGTTGGCGGGCGCGGGCCCGACAAGATCCGTGCCGCGGGTGAAACGTCTCACCACGGGCTGCGTTACGCGGACGCGCGCTCCGGCTACGACCTCACGAAGCACCGCGATCAGGTCGAATCGAATCTCAAGCCGGTGCTGCCGGCGGTTGGAGGGGTCACGCCCGTGGCAACCCCCATCCTGCTCGGTGGCATGACTCCGCAGGCGGTCGAACTCGCCTCGGGCCTGCTGAGCCCGCTGGGGCTCGAGCCCCTCGCCGGAGGCGGCGGCGCCGCAGGTGTCGAGGTGGCTCCGGAGCGTTACGTCGACGGCGGCGCGATCGGGATCCAGCTCATCTCGGGTGACACTACCGCCACGGGCTTGGGCACCGTCACGAGAGTCGAGGGCGACTTGGTGTCTGCCTTCGGACACCCGATGATGAACGCGGGCTTTACCGCGCTGCCCGCGGCCGTGAGCAAGGTGTTGTGGTTCCTCGCGAGCCAACAGCGTTCGTTCAAGATCGGCGCGCCGGTGCGTGACGTTGGCGCGTTGGTGAACGACCGCCAGGCGTCGATCGTCGTTTCCCATACCGCCAAGGCTCCGGTCATCCCGGTGCGCGTGCGCATCAACGGTTCCCCCGGCGCCCCGTTCACGGATTGGAACTTTCAGGTCGCTCACGAGAAGTTCATGGCGCCGTCCTTCTTGGCGGTTGCCGTCGGAAGTGCACTCCAGGCAACTGCCAACGAACGCTCCGACGTCACTTGGTCTGCGGTATCCACGATCCGTTTCAAGAACTACGGCGAGGTGACGGTCGAGGACTTCGGCGTGGCGGTGGGCGGTACCCCCGAGCCGGGTGACTTCGTGCGTTCCAACCTCGTCAATGCGGTCGGAACGGTACTGAACAACCCTTGGGAGAACGCCTTCGTCGAGTCCGTCGACGTCGAGGTGAAGCTCAGTTACGCTCGTGAGGTTTACAGGCTGCGTAACGTCGAATTGCTCGACGCCGAGGTAGATCCGGGTGAGGCGGTACGACTGCGTCTCGAACTCGAGCCGTTCTCGGGACGTGTGGTGGAGAAGACGGTTCGCGTCGAACTCCCCCGTCACTTGGCCGGTGAGAAGGTGAAGATCGAGATCCGCCCTGGATTCATGGTCGAGAAGCCCAAGGCGCCCGCCGAGACCCTCGGCGAACTCGTCGGGACATTGGAGGACGTGACCTACCCACCGCGGTCGTTGGTGTTGTCCTACGAAGACGGCGAAGGCGTCGGTTACCGAGGAAACGTCGTGAACAATTTGCCGGCAGGGGTGCTCGACCGGTTGGCTCCGGAGTCGACGACCAACGCGCCCGAAGTGTTCCGCTCGGCGGTGCACAAAGTCGAGGCGTTGCCCTTTTACATGCTGGGTCGGCACGCGGTACGCGTTCAAGTGAGGCCTGCCCTCAAATGAGCCAATCAATCGAAGGAGTCGGTGAACTCGTGGTAAGAGTGAACAAGCTGAAGTTGACGACCTTGGGCCTCGGATTGTGCGCCGTGCTCGGCGCGTCCGACGACGCGTTCGCGGTAGGCACGCGGAGGGTGGCGATCCGTACCGCGGAGGCTTTTTCGGAGGGTGAGCTCGAGGGCGTCGCTGTCGATTCCACCGGCGTCTTGCGGGCAGGTTTCGACCTAGCCGAGGTTCCGGTCAAGGACGCGACGACGGTGTGGGCTACTCTCGATGTGGGCGGCGGAACGCTCCTGCTGGCCACGGGCAACGACGGCAAACTCATCGAGTACTCCAAAGCGGGCGCGAAGGTGGTGGCCGATTCCGACGCGATGGTCCTCACCTCGTTGTGCAAGGGCTTCAAAGGTCGGGTGTTCGTCGCTGCGTTGCCCGGCGGCAAGATCCTCGAATTTGCTCAAGGAAAGCTGAAGGAGTGGGTCACCTTACCCGACGAGGCTCAGGTCTATCAGCTCGCGTTCGACCCGACGGCGCAGGTGCTGTACGCGGCGACCGGTCCCGAGGGCAAGCTCTACCGGATCGGCGCGGACGGTAAGGCCCAGGTCTTCTTCGACGCGCCGGAGCAACACCTCTCGAGCGTGGCCGTAGGTAAACGTGGTGTGCTCGTCGGTACTGGCGACAAGGCGAAACTGTACGAGGTGAGCGCGCCTGGTCGAGCGCGCGTGCTCTACGACTTTGGCATGACCGAAGTTCGAGCCATCCAGGTTGCTCCTAGCGGCGACGTGTTCGCCATAGCCAACGAGATCAAGTCGGGGCGCACTCTACCGGCCGGCGGCGCAGAGGCTGCCAAAAAGGGCCCATCGTCGGGGCGCGGCGTTCTCTATCAATTCGAGAATGGTGAGACGCCGGTGTTGCTGATGGAAAGCAACGACGAGCATTTGTCGAGTTTGAGCCTCGACGCCCAGGGCATTCCGGTGGTGGGCTCCGGTGAGAAGGGACGCGTCTACACCGTGGACGCTCAGCGGCACGCGGTCCTGCTCGCGGACGTCGAGGAACGGCAAGTTTCGTCCGTCGTTTACGGCTCGGGTGGCACCCTCGTCGTGGCCAGCGACCCGCTCGTCGTGCATCCGCTGCGCGGCGTTGGTGGCGCCGACGCGATCTGGACCAGCGCCGTCTTGGATGCTGGTTTCCGCGCCCGATTCGGGCGTCTCGGCTGGGAGGGCAAAGGCCAAGTCGACTTCGAGACGCGCTCGGGCAACACCAAAGAGCCGGACAATAGCTGGTCTCCTTGGGCCAAACCAAGCAACGCTCCGACCAAGGTCACCAGCGAACCGGCGCGTTACCTCCAGATTCGTGCTCGCTTCAAAGCCGATGCGACGGCAGAAGTGCGCGAAGTGAACGTGGCGTTCGTCACGGACAATTTGAAGGCGTTGGTCACCGAGATCGAGATCGAGAGCACCACCACGGAGTCGTTCGCGGAGCCAGACGACAAGCTGGCGCCGTCCGGGGGCCCAATGACGGGCAAAGCCAGCGACGAGATCGAGCTGAGCTGGAAGGTCGACAACGCGGACAAGGACGAGCTCCGGTATCGGCTGTGGTACTCTCCTTTGAAGACGGGACAGTGGTTCCCGATGTTGGAACCCAACCAGGTCTGGACCAAGCCGAGTTATACGTGGGACACGAGCGACCTGCCCGAAGGTAAATACCGTGTGCGGGTGGAGGCCTCCGATGAACTCGCCAATGCACCGGCGCGGGTCAAGCGGCACCAACTCGAGAGTCACGTCATCGTCGTCGACAATACGGCGCCCGTCATCGAGAGCGTGGCCGTTGCCGGTCGGCGGGCAACGGTTCGGGCGTCGGACGGCGTCGGACCAATCGCCCGGGTGGAAGTGTCAGTGGCCGGCACGGACCTGTGGTGGCCATTCGAGCCCGTCGACGGAGTCTACGACGACCCCACGGAGACCTTCGAGCTGGACTTGGCGGGCATCAGCCCCGCCGGGCCGGCGTTGTTGACGGTTCGCGTCTTCGACCAGGAAAACAACCAGGCCTTGGGCGAGATCTGGTTGAAGTAAACCGAAGAGCACCACCTTTGGTGGTCAGGACGCGGTTTAATCGCAGTCGGACTGAAACGAGGCGACGGCCCTCTGGCCTTCGCTGGTGGCTGTGGCACACTAAAGGTCTTAGTTAGGAGCCTTAGTGTACTGCTTATCTTTTGCCTCGAGTCGCGTGCGTCTCGGGCGTGCGCTCGTCGCCCTCGGTTTGGGGGGAGCGCTGGCCTCGAGTATTGGCGCTTGTACCGTCAACGAGCCGCGGAGTTCGAAAGCCGAATGTTTGGCGGGCGAGCCTTGCCGCGACGCTGCTGCTGATACGCAGTCGGAAGTCTTCGTGGGGCCCGATGCCCAAGTCGAGCCCTCCCCGACGACGGACGCGGCGGGAACGACGGCCTTGTGCCCCATCGGGTGCAATCCAGAAGACGTTCAGTCGTGTGGGCAGACTCTGCTTCAACTGAGCGCTCCCGATAGTGGTGGCGGATTAGCTCTGGCGCCGATCGCGGACCTCGAGCTCACGGTCGACGCGTCGTTCGCGATTGACGGGGCCTCCTCCGAGTGGCCGCCGGGTCTGGAAGAGAGCGAGCGGAGTTCCGAGGGTGCGTCGACGGCGACACCCGGCGACAGCAACGGTGAGACGTGGGTAAGCCCTGGCGTCGACGCTGCGCTCGACGGAGGCGCCGACGCGGCGCCCACTCCGGGATCGGATGCCGGTCGCGGTCAGCTAGACGTGTTGGATGCTGCCGCCGGCGGTGGCCACGGCTCGACGACGCCCGTCGTTTCGTGTCAGCTCGTCAGTAACCAGGGCGCAGTGGCCTCCGAGTGTCGGCAGGCGGGTTCCGGATCCGAAGGCGCCGCCTGCGCCTCCGCGCGCGATTGCGCGCCCGGACTCGGCTGCGTGGGCTCGGCTGGAGCGGGACAGTGTTTGCCGTATTGCTGCGGCGGCAACGACTCTTGTCGGGAGGGGACTTACTGCACCCAGAAGCCGCTTCGCAGCCTCGACGTTGGCGACGCCGTCGACGTTCCAACCATTCCGGTCTGCGCCGTCGCCGACAATTGCTCGTTGATGTTGGGCCCCTGCACCGAGCCGGAGGCGTGCTCGTGTCCTGCGGGGCTGGCGTGCACCATCGTTCGAGCCAGCACTACGGCGTGTGTAGAACCCGGGTCGGGACAGGAGGGCGAAAGTTGTCCGTGTGCGCCCGGGTACTTCTGTTCACAGGGGACCAATACGTGTCTCAAGTTCTGCAACACGAAAGACCCCGCGAGCAATTGCGGCGCGCGTGAGTGCCAGCCGGGGCCAAGCGGGTTTCCCATGGGCTGGGGCCTGTGCGTCGGCGACTGACGTCACGTCAAGTCGAAGCGGGCGGTGGCTCCTTGTTGATGGACTTGCTGCGGAGTCGCGCAAACAACTCTGGCCGCTCCTCGAGATAGACGTTCACTTCAGCACCTAGCAACAGCGCGAAACTGCATAGCCAGAGCCAAGCGAGCAGGATCGCAACGGCCGCCAAGCTGCCGTAATAGAGCGCGAAGCGGGCCAACGTGCGGGCGTACACCGCGAACAGGTAGGACGCCGTCCCCGCGAGCGCGATGGTGACGAAGGTGCCGGGCCAAACGCGACGGCGCGGCACGTCGCGGCGGATCCCAATTCGGAAGAAGCCGGCGATGAGCAAGCTGATCGTCGTCGTGCTCACCGCGAAGCCGACGGCACGCGAGCCGTCGAAGTCGATGCCGAACTCCTCGAAGCCGCGGGGTTTGGGCAGCGCCCGCAGCACGAACTCGGGGCCCCCGGCGAGGCGTAGCGTCACCCAGCCGCCCAAAGTGATCGAGCCGAGGACGCACAACACGCAGACAATCGCGAGTAGCCTCCTCACGTACCACGGTCGCGGGTCGGTTACACGGGTACGTTCGAATGCGGCCATGACGGTGTCGAACGCGCCCGAGCCGAGCCAAGCCGAGCCCAAGAGCGCTAACGGGGCCAGCGCCACGCCGCTGAAGCGTTCTGCGTGTTGATTGACGAGCTCGTGGACGGCCTGCGGCGCGACGTCGAGAAAGCTCGATAGATGGGCTAACGTTTCAGCGTTACCTCGCAGCACGATCGACACGACCCATCCGCCTAGCGCCAAGAGCGGGATCAGTGCCAAGAACACGTCGAATGCCATGGCGCTGGCCAGGAGCGTTGCATGGTGTGCGTGCAGGTTGCCGGCGATCGCGTACGCCATCTGGCTCACTTTGCCCCGGTTTGGCAAACCTCGAGCCCAGGCTACGCCGTGGTCGGACCACGAGCGCAGCATTTCGTGGACACTGCTTGGCTTCGGTTCCCCCATGGTTTATGCGCTCGCTCCGTGAAGATACATCAGGAGCATCTCGAAATCCGTACCGCAGGGAAAGGGCTCACGAACATTACCGAACGCCTGCGTTCGGTCGTTTCTGCGGCGGGAGTACAGACCGGGCTGCTCACGGTGTTCGTGTGCCACACCTCCGCGAGCCTGTTGATCCAGGAGAACGCCGACCCCGCGGTGCTCAGGGACTTGGAGCGCTTTTTGGCCGATCTGGTGCCGGAGAGTCGGCGCTGGGAGCACGATGACGAGGGGCCCGACGATATGCCCGCGCACGTCCGTTCTGCCTTGACCCAGACCTCCCAGGTGATTCCTGTGAGCCAAGGACGTTTGGTACTGGGCACCTGGCAGGGGGTCTACCTGTGGGAGCATCGCTCGCGCGGGCACCTCCGGCGGCTGGTTGCGCACGTACAGGGAACGAGTTAGTAAGCGCGCGTGTTTGACCTTCGTGTAAGCACCTCCCGGGTTTGGCTCGATACGGTTCTGGCCGACTTCGACCGTTTCATGCTCGATCACACGTTGTGTGAACGCAAGGCCAGCGCGATGGGCATGAGTTTGGTCGCGAAGTATCCGGACCGCGCTTTGATCGTGGACGACCTGATCGCGTTCGCGCGCGAAGAACTGGAGCACTTCCACATCATGTATCGACTCATCCACGAGCGTGGCTTGGTGTTACCCAGCGACGAACCGGACGAATACGTGAACGAGCTCCGCAAGCTCATGCACGGACGTCGCGAGGAGGAGCTGTTTCTCGACCGTTTGCTCGTGCCAGGCATCGTCGAAGCGCGCGGCTGCGAGCGGTTGCACTTGGTGTCGGAAGCGCTGGAGCCAGGCACTCTCCGGGACACTTACCTCGAGGTCACTCGTGCAGAGGCGCGCCACCACGCGCTCTTCTTCCGACTCGCGAAGCGTTACTTCAACGACTCGGTCGTGGAACGACGTGCTGGTCAACTGCTCGACGCCGAAGCGGAAATTGTCGCACGGATGCCTTTGCGTCCGTGTGTGCACTGACCAGGCCAACCGAACGGGGGCAACAGCACCGCCTCGCGGGTCCCATGATTCCAGCCGTGGGACGGCGAGGAGCACGCAGCAACGAGCAGGATTTGCTCTCTCTGTTTTCCCCCAAACCACACTTGCAGCGGAATACTTGCCGTCGTTTCGCGGCCGCCAGTCAAGATGTTTGACGCACTCGCCTCGAGCCGGCAAAAGAGTTGCGTGGCGATAAACTGGTTTCCCGGACACATGAACAAGGCGCGGCGGGAGCTGAAGAAGCGCGCCGCTCAATCGGACGCAGTCCTCGAAGTGTTGGACGCGCGGTTGCCCGCCTCCAGTCGTAATCCCTTGCTCGACAAGATCTGCGGCCACTTGCCTCGAGTACGGGTCCTCACGAAGCCGGACCTCGCGGACGAACAGGCGACGTCGGCATGGGTGAATGCCCTCTCGAGTGAGCGCTGCGTCGTGTTACCCCTGCAGGCGACACAACCGAACGTCGCCAAGACCCTCGTGCGCACGTTCCGAGAGCTGGTGCCGTCGCGGGGGCGTCCAGGATTTCCCGTGCGCGTCATGATCGTTGGCGTTCCGAACGTGGGCAAGTCGACGTTGTTCAACGCGCTCGTCGGTCGCAAGAAGGCGCTCGTCGGTGACAAGCCCGCGGTGACGCGTTCTACGCAGCAAATCGACGTAGAAGGCGGCCTGTCGTTGGTCGATACCCCCGGTGTGTTGTGGCCAAAGTTTACGGATGAAGTCGTCGCTTATCGTTTGGCAGCTTCGGGCGCGATCCGAGACGCCGTCATCGATCCGCACGATGTTGCCGAGTTCGCGTTGCGGTTTCTGCAAGCCCGTTACCCCGAGCAGCTCAAGCAGCGTTACAACCTGCCCTCGCTCAGTCCCGAACCTCGCGACACGCTCGAGCAGATCTGTCGTCGTCGCGGATGCTTAGCCAAAGGCGGAGAGCCCGATTGGACGAAGGGCGGGGAGCTGGTGTTACGCGAGCTTCGGGCCGGACACATCGGACGGGTGAGTCTAGAGACCCCCGAAGACTGGGCGCAGAAGGAGGCTGACGGTTCCGAGTCGGACGACGCAGAGGATACGTCAGACGAGCAAGCCGGGGACGAGACCTGAGACTTCACCCAGCTGGTCTCCGGCGTACCCCGCCGCTTTCATGGCGGTGAGCAAGGCCTGCGCGGGGTGATAACCTGAGCCGTCGATGTGAACGCCCGTCTGCAAGCCGTTGGCCTTGCCTGCAACCAGCATGACCATGTTCTCGACGCAATGTCCTTGGTTGCCGGACGTTGCATCGTCGAGCTGCGTGCCATGTCCGGCTTCCGGCAGAAAAACGACGGCGCAGTTGTCGAGCAGCGAGCCGTCACCTTCCGGCGTTTGACGGAGCTTGTCTACGAGGTAGGCATAGTGTCCGACGTGCCACTTGAGGCACGTGCTGACGGCGAGTTGCCCACGGTTGTCCGCGTCGCCGTTGTGTCCGACCTCGTGCAGATCGGCCCGGATGGGCAGCCCCAGATCCGTCGTGATGGCATACACGTTCATGTGCGACTGGAAGGTAGTGAGCTGAAGGGTGAACGCCCGCGTGAGGTCGCAGGCGAGCGCCATGTGGACCAAGTCAGCGAGCAGCCGCGCCCTCAGCGTCTCGTTGCTGTAACCGGTATTGGTCGCGATGTCGGCGGAGCCCGAGCCTGCGTTGTCGCCACCCACCGCCGGGTCCGCCCCAGGATCTTGGGGCAACAGGCACGACCCACCGCCTAGTTCCATCGCCCCATCGATGCGCCTCTCCAGATCTCGAAGTTCGTCGTAGTGGCGCTCGATCCGCTGTTTGTCCGACGCGCTGAGCCCCGTCAACACGCGATCACGACGACTGTCGACCAAGTCGAGCACACTCAGGCGCGCCCGCTTGCGCAGGTCGAACGCTGCGTCTATCTCCTGGGTGTCGGGCGAGAAGTTGGCGAACAGGCTTTGGTAAGCGACTTGCGGGCTCACCTGCGCTTCGATCGGTTCGTCATCGCCGCTGTAGGATATGTACTGTCGGCCGGAATAGCTGCTCCCCGAGAGGTACCACGAGGGCTGCGCGCGATATACCAGTGAGTCGAACAACGTCGACCCTTGCCACTGCTGGGCCAGGACTTGATCCGAGGTTGCGCCGCGGCAGGTAAACGACGAGCTGGTAGAGCGAACACCCGAGAGCAGGGGGCTCTTGCCACCGCCGTGGAACTCTCTGTACGCACCTGCCGTGGGGACGTCCGAGCCTTCCGTCGAGTTGCGGTTGAAGGGGATCGCCAGCCCGCTGACTATCGAAAAGTGCTCTCTCAACGCGGCAAGCGGCTGCAGTGGTGTGGTCAGCTCGAACCCACCGCCGAAAGTGGACGGGGCGATGAAATGCCCCTCCTCCTCGAGAAATTCGCCACGGATCCGTTGCTGGTTGCGGGCCCAGTCGTCGCCGCCAATGCCCTGCCCTGCGAACACGATGCCGTAGCGCTTTGGGAGCGGCGTGTTTTGGGCGCCAGCGAGTCGAACGCCGTTGCGATCCAGCATACATTCGAGCATCGGCAGGGCGATGGCGACCCCGCCAATGCCCCGAAGTAGGGTGCGTCGGTCGAGACGTTTGTTCATGGCGACTCCTTCATTGGTTGGACGAAGCGTTCGTCGGCTACCCATCGTGGTATCCAATCGGTCAGCACTAGGCCTTCGGCTTCCAACGACTCGGCCATTTCCGCGGCAAAGGTACGGTCATCGGGGCTGAGGCTGCTCGTGCCACGCGCGTAGCTCAGCAGCTGTTGGGTGAGACATGATTGAATGGCGCCGTCAGCTACGAGCAGGCTCGCGAGTTCGGCGGGGCCATTGAAAGCACCCGAGCCGGGCAACTCCCCCTGGCCATCGAGCATGCAGTTCTCGTCGGCGTCGTCGTGCTCACGGAATCTGCCGGCGCGGTCGAATCGCTCCAACCCCTCTCCAATCGGGTCGAATAGTGCGTGGCACTCCATGCAGCCGGATTGTTCGCGATGTGCCCGATAGCGGTCGAGCTTGCACTCGGCCTCCGCCTCCGACCCTCCGGGCGGCTGATCCACGTCCACGGCTGGCGGGGGCGGCGGAACGTTTTGGCACAACAGTCGAGTTCGAATGAAGATCCCGCGCTGCGTGGGGCTCGTGTCGTCGAACTTGCTGAAGGCAGAGAGCACAGACCCGTGAGACAACACGCCGGCGCGGCCGCTCCCTTCGGGGTAGGTGACCCAGCCCTCCGGACCGTCGGGGGCGGGGAGCCCATAGTGCTGGGCGAGGGCCTCGGTGAGGTACGTCTCCGTGCTTTCGAACAGCGCGAGATAACTCTGCGGCTCTTCGAACAGCACTCGACTGAGCAGCGCTTGAGTCTCTAGTTGGAAAGCGGCGTTGAGCTCCGCATCGTGCGGGATCGCCCGATAGCCGAGCCACATCGCGTGGAAGCGAAACAACTGCTCCCTCGAAGAGTCGGAGGTCAACATGCGTCGAGCCGCGTCGGCTCGGCCCTCACTCGTCGCCAGGACGCCGCTGGCCGCGTCGTCCAACAACGCCGCATCGGGCACGCTGCCCCACAGCGTGAACGACAGCCGAGTCGCGATCTCCGCTCCGTTCAGCTTGCCGTCCGTCGGGCGCTCGAGGCGGTACAGGAACTCCGGATCTTGAATCAACGCGGACAACAACAGCTCGACGCCGAAGTAGAAGTCGCCTGCCTCTTCGGCAAAGTCGAGGAACCGGCGATAGTCTTGGAGCTCGCTCGCCGCCACGTCGCGACGAAAGAACGAACGCGCGAGCCTGGTCGCCGTCATGTCGAAGCACTCAGCGTCCGTGGCTGTCTGCGGGCTGCACGGCATCCATTGCGCTCGACTCTCGACGTCGTTCGCGAGACGTTCAGCCGCTTCCTGGGCCAACGCGTGCACCGACTCGATCAGCGTCGGTGAGACGACTTGGCGGCTCGCATCGTTGTCGAATGGCGAATACTCGTCCTCGGCCAAGAATCGCGACGCCGGGTTGGTGTCATCGTGCAAGAGATCACGAAGCGCATGGTCCAATTCGCTGCGGGTGAGACGAAGGGCGTTTCCCGGGGGAGGTGACGGTTCCGGTTCCTGCGTTCCCGGCGGGGCCGTGGGCGGTGTTGCCGAGGTGCTGCCCGATGGTGAACCCGACGAGTCTTGCGTGTTTGCCCCCGGGTCGCCAGCGGCTGGCTGTGAGCCTTCGCCGACGACGTCCGAACCGCCGCCCGTCGATGGCAGGTCTTCTCCGTTGGGCGCCGGATCGGTGGTGACGTTGCCGGAGCAGGCAATCAGTAGTGCGCACAGTGTGGGCGCGCACACGCCAACGTGCCAGCCCAGGGTGAAGTGATTGCGTTCGCTCATCGTGTCGCCTCGCCTTGGTAGTATCCCTCGACGAGGAGACTAACCGTCTGGAGAGAGCCACACCTGGAGCCAAAAAGCTCAGCTGCCGCATCGAGCGGCAATCACCTTGAAGAGTTGTGCTCAGCGCGGCGCGCTAACGGCCTCAGTCGTTCCTTTTCAGACGGTTTCGAGATTTTCTTCTCTGACCGGTAGCGCTTCTCACCAATACAGCTATCGCGATGGCCGGCCACAGCCACAGCCATGGGCCTCGCACTTTCGCCCCGCGTTCACGGACGCTGCAGCCGATGTCTTCCGGGTCACCGTTCGGCTCGCACAAGTCAGCGACGGCAACGTCGTTTGACGACCAGGTGGTGGAGTTTTCAGGTATTCGCGCGTGTAGACGATACGTTCCGGAGGTTAATCCACACGTTCCGACAGAGAGCCGGCAGCTTGGAATGGGCACTCTGACGTTGCCGGATGCGTCGGCAGACAGGCGTCGCGTCAACGGTACTCGGCCAAAGTCCGCGCCGTCTATCGAGAAGTTCAGCTCGACTAGGTTCAGGTAGGGGAGAAACGCAGGATCTGGGGTCCAATTCAGGGTAATGAATTCCAGCTCATCACACGCGGGCTGCGGGCTCGGCAGCACGAGCTCGACGGCTCCGAAACTCGACGGCAGGGGGGCTGATTGCACGACGATGATCTCGTGTTCGACTTGCGTCTCACCGTCGCATTGGTACGTCAAGGTGTATGCGCCGGGCGCCAACGACTCGGCCGTTTTCACGAGTGAGGTATCGTCGTCCTGAACGATTGACGTAGCCACGGGGTTGCCCGCCGCGTCCTCGAGCATCGGGTTGACGACCTCGTTCCAGCCTTCGACGAACGCGGTTTTCCCTTCGGGGACCACGAACGGACTGGCCGACTCTTGTTCACAAGTGGGGGGCACGAGTGAACCGGTTTGGCCGCCGGACTCGCTCAGCGAACCCAAGTCTGCGGCACAGCCAGCGAGCAGGGGGCCGAACCACCACCACGTCACCCAGGAGCGCTGCGTTTTGCCAAACATGAATGCAGCATGGCCCAACTCGAGGGTCGCTGCCTAGGACGAGATCGCGCAAAAGGTGTCACAGATGTGCGCCGCGACGTCCGAATCTGGTAGATTGGGCGGGCCATGAACCATGAAGACTTGGCTGCCGAGCTGTTGAGAGAGCTCCGCGGCAAGCGCTCACAAACCGCGTTCAGCCGCCACCTGGGATACAAGTGCAACGTTTTCTACACGTGGGAGTCGGGGCGGCGCTGGCCCACGGCTTTTACCTTCTTTCGCGTCGCGACCAAAGCCAAGGTGGATTGGGTCAGCGGGTTGCGTTTTTTTCTCGGCAGTGCTCCCCAATGGTTACCGAAGAAGGCGACGGCCGACGATGCGTGGATCGTGCCCTTCCTCGAAGAGCTGCGAGGTTCGGTGCCTTTGGTGGAGGTCGCGCGTCGTATGAACATCCACCGCGCCACCGTCTCTCGTTGGCTGAACGGCAAGGCCAAGCCCAAACTCCCGGAGTTCTTGCATCTGGTCGACGTGATGTCCGAGCGGCTGATGGACTTCGTTGCCCTCTTCGTCGAGCCGTCACGTTTGCCGGCCTGCGACGCCGCGTGGCGCGAGCTCTTGGCGCAACGTGAGGTCGCGTACCATCTGCCTTGGAGCCACGCAGTCATGCGCGTGTTGGAGTTGTCCGACTACGCGGCGCTCGTCGCCCATGAGCCCGGCTTCATAGCGCGCAAGCTGAGCATCCCAGTCTCGGTCGAGACCCTGTGTCTCGAGCGCTTGGCAGCTGCCGGACTCATCGTCAAGAGACAGCGCCGTTGGGAGGTGGTGCGGGTGCTGACGGTCGATACGCGCGCGGAACCCGAAGCAGGGCGTACGCTCAAGTCGCATTGGGCTCAGGTTGGACTAGACCGACTTGCGCGCCTCGAGCCAAACAAGACCGACTTATTCTCTTACAACCTGTTTGCCGTGTCGGAAGTGGACTGGCAACGCATCCGAGAGCGGCACATCGCTTACTTTCACGAACTCCGCGCGATCGTCGCTCAGTCGCGACCGACGCAGCGAGTGGTACTCGTCAACCTTCAGCTGCTTCGGCTCGACGAACCGTTGGAGCCGTCGCCGGACACTTGAAGCCGGACCAGCGGGTTCACTCGTCTTCCGTGCACCGAACCAGCAGACGAAGCGCCTTGAAGAGCAGCATGTCCATCGTCATCACCTCGGCGTTGCCCGCGTAGGGGTCACCCCGCAGGTAACGCAGCTCGTATTGGTCGTCGGGACGTCGCACGACGAAGGCGCCAGGCTCGCTCACCAAACGGTGGTTCTTCTTGAGGCTGTCAGTGAACGCTGGGAGCAAGTGGATGTGGGTCGTCGAACCGCGGGCGTGTGACGAGTAAACGTGCACACACGCCTTGCCGAGACTCAAGCGGAGGAACCGAATTTCGGCGTCACCACTTGCGCCGACCACGGTCGGCCCACTGGGGTACTCGACCTCCAATTGCTTGCCCGTAGCCTCCAGGAGCTCGGCGGCGCGGGTTTGAGCGGCGCGGGCCATGTCCTCCATGACCGCTGCAACGGTTCTCTTGGACCACCGCTCGTACTCGGCGAGTGCTTCTTGATCAGCCTTGCGCTGCATTTCGCGCATGGCCCGCCGCTTCTCGGCGCTGCCCAGCTGCTCGTACAACTCCGGCCAATTGGTCGCCGCGGGTGGCCCCGACGAGACGGGCGCTGCCGACGAATAACCCGCGGGGAGTGAACTGCCGGCGGCTGCACCGCGCTCCGCCAGTGCACTGCGCTCCGCTTGGTGGTGCGGTTTGGGCGGCGGACGTGGCGCCGTGGGGTTCACGTCGCTTTGAGCCGGACCTGCCGAGTGTACGTCGCGGCCCGGAACCGAGCTACGCGCCGCGGCTGGCGGTGCGTCTCCCGCAGACCAGGTAGGTGGTGGAAATCCCGCAGCCGTCTCGCGTAAGTTCGCGCCTTTCGGCGTGTACCGAGGGATGTTGGCCTCTCCGTCTTGAAGTGTCGGGATGCCCAGGATTGTCGCGTTGTTGGGAGTGTTGTCCGCCACGGCTTTTGACGCGCGATCCACCGGAACGCGTTGAGGTTTAGGATAGCTCGAATCCCGGGGAAGGGGGATAGGATCAAGGGCCCTGCCGAAAATTCGGTAATCTCACCACACCCTCTCGAGGGCAGGGGCCGTTGGTCTCGCCGGACTGGACCGCCGAGGCTGAGGCGAATGGGCTCAAGTTGTCAGGGAAACAGGCGTTCTTATGCGTAGAGATGAACGCCCACGTTCCATTGCCGTGTCGGTTGCACGTTGAGCCACGCTGGTTCGGTCAGGCGGATTCGTGAGCCAGGCGGTATCCAAGAGCTCGGCTCGCCCCAGCAAGCCCAACCCCACCAGCGAATTGAGCTCGGTCGCTGCGGTTCGCATCGTTCAGGAAGCGGTGAGGGACGGTGTAGGTATAGATGAGCTGGCGAGACTGGCGCAGGGCGATCCTGCGTTCGCCGTCCGAGTTCTCAATCTGGTGAACTCCCCGGCCTTGGCGCGTTCCAAACCGGTGCGTGACATCACGCAAGCTGCCTCCCTGCTCGGCGCCCGCGGCCTGCGCAACATCGCCCTCAGCCTGGCCGTCGGTGAGATGGTTCCGTCGGCAGAGGAGGGCACGCACCTGCTGGTTCAGAGTTTACGGAGAGCGATTGCGGCGCTCGTGTTGGCCGAGGGCCTCGGTCACCCCGAACCGCAAGTGTGCTTCACCTGCGGACTGCTGCTCGACGTCGGCGTGTTGGTTCGTGCCCGCACCGACCTCGCTGCTGCCCTCGAAGTCTCGAGGCTGCCGGCCGAACATCGCGTGCTCCACGAGCACATCCGGTTCGGCGAGGCTCATCCGGCGATCGGCGCCCGCATCGCCGCCGAATACCATTTGCCGGGAGACATGATCACGGCGATTCGCGGGCACCACGACGAAGCTGTGCCCGAGGCCATGCTCAGCAGGGTGGTTTGGCTGGCCGAGCGTGTCGCCGGTGTGTTCGAGACGGGCGCCGTGGGTCGAGCGCGCGAACAAGTCTACAAGCTGGCGGTTGAGCTCGGGGTACCGGCAGCGCGCATGGACGGATTGTTTCAGGAGCTGCCCGTTCGCGTCGAACACCTCGCCGCGACGTTCGAGCGGGAAGTCGGTCCGCAGCCGGATCTGAACCAGCTCCGAGACGACGCCAATGCTCGACTCGTCGAGATGAACTACCAGTACGAGGAGACCGTCGCCACGTTGAGACGCGTGCTCGAAGAGAAGGAGAGCTTGGCAAAGCGCCTCGAAGAGCTCAACTTGGTCCTGGCTACTCAGGCCGCCACCGACGCGCTCACTGGGCTGCCGAATCGCCGCGCGCTCGAACAAGTGCTCGCGCGAGACTTGGCGCGCGCCGAGCGCACTGGGGAACCACTGAGTGTGGTGTTGTTGGACGTAGATCACTTCAAGCGATTCAACGATACGTACGGGCACTTGGTTGGCGACCAAGTGCTGAGCCACCTCGGCGGCATCGTTCAGCGAAGCCTGCGTGAAGGTGACTTCGTCGCCCGTTATGGCGGGGAGGAGTTCTGCGTCGTGCTCCCCAAGGCAACCCAAGAGGGGGCGCTCCTCGCGGCACGCCGGGTGCGCATGGCGATAGAGCGCAATCGGCTCAAGTGTGATGCCGGAGAGCTGTCGGTGACCTCGAGCTTCGGCGTCACTACGTACCTCCCCGGAGTTCTGCAGCGCTCTTGCGAGGAACTATTTCGGGAAGCCGACGAGGCGCTGTATGCGGCCAAACAGCAGGGGCGCAACTGTGTGGTCCATCACGCGACCAAGCAGGGCGCGCCCGTCGAGGAGCTGCGGGCCTGAGCAATGCGCGGTTGTGGCCGATGGAACCAGCAGCCTGGTCCGTGAAGTGCGTCCGCCTCGTCGCGGTTTAGTTGTGGACGTTCTTCGAGTAGCCGGCGCTAGGTAACACGGCCTGCATGTGCGCGGCGATGACCTCTTGTACTTGCTCGCGCTCTGCATTGCCACCTGCGTCCGTGCCGGTTAGGTACACCCGCAACAACAAGGCCGACAAGTGTCGTGCAGCGCTGGGGGGCACCGGGGGCAAGTTGTTGTTCGCCCCGAAGTGTTGAAGTGAGCTCGCGTCGCGCGCGAGCAACACCTGCCCAACGGAGCGCATCGCAGCGCATACTTCGAACAGGCCCAATCTTTGGGCTCGCTCCTCTAGGTCCGCGAGCGCCTCGGGTTCGACACAGTGCTCCCGCCAGGCATCGAGTCGTTCGATCACTTCGAGTGCCTTCGCGACGAACGCCTTCTGTTCTCTACAGGCGCGGATCAACCATACCTGTGCGGTGGGTTCGTCGTTGGAAGCTCGGTATTCTCGTGTGGTCGGCAAGGTCGGTCTGTTCATCTGTAGCGCTTATGAGCGAGAAACATGCCGAAACGCGAGCACAAACATTTCCTAGAGTTAACGTACAGCCTGTGCGCGGCGATTGCAGTTTTGGTGGCTGGCCTCCTCCAGCGCAACGTAGTAACCTGGACGAGTCATGCGGCGTTTCGCTTTGGACATGTAGTCGCCCGTCAACCGGAGCCAGCTAGTCCAAACGGGTCATGGCCTTTGGCACACCTGCCGGCAGTGCAGGATCTTGCACTCTGTCCGAGCTGTCGTCCCGATGGCACAGTGTGGCACGCGATTCTCACCGACCCTCGGAATCGACTCCCTTTTTTTTGGCGAATTTCTCGTGTCGAGGCGGTTGGTACGGACACTCACTGATCGGCACACGTTTTGCTTAGTTGGTCACTGGCACGAGGAAACAGGAGTTGATGATGACACAAGCACAAGGGTTGGAATCGCAAGAACTGGGCTCAGGGGTCTACTTCTTCGAACACCAGGTGGGAGGAGAAACCGATCAAGAGATTGAGGAGGTTGCCGTCCGCCTCAAATCGGTCTGCGGATCTCATTCGTTGCAAGCGGCCTTGGAGGCCGGCGACATAATCTTCCGCCATCTGTTCCGCAGCGACGAACGCATGCTGCGCGCTCGCGGCAAGAAGTGTTCTTCGTTCCGCAAGTTGGCTAACCATCCGCGCTTGGGCATGAGCCCCTCGTCGTTGTGGCGCGCGGTGGCGATTTTCGAGTTGTCTCGGCGATTTCCGGAGTTGTGCAAATACACGCACTCCGGTGTTGGGCACGTGAGCGTCGTTCTCGGGTTACCTTCTGCGGAGCAGTTCCGTTTGCTTCGCGACTGTGAAGCGAACCGTTGGACGCGACGTCATCTGCAGACCGTGGTGCTCGAGTTGCGTTCCTCGGCGCGTGTGAATCCGCAGCCTCCGACGGCGCGTGTCGTCGAGCGCCTCAAGGGGCTCGAGATGTTGCTGGTGGACACGGAGCGCGATGACCGCATGGCGCACCTTCGCCCGGACGAGATTCGCCAAGCATTGTTGCTCCTCGAGCGCATCCGTTCGCGGTTCGGCGAGGTGCGCACCAAGCTGTACCAGCGTTTGCCTGCCGAGCTGAACGCCGGTCTGGAAGCTTGCTGAGCGAAAACGAAGTGAGAAGTCGCGTGGGCCGCGTCCGAAAATGACGACGCGGCCCCCAAATCATGAGACGAAAAAAGCCGATGCCCACTCGCGTCGTGACGCAGAATGGGCATCGGAATGTCGTGGGCTCGAGCAAATCGCGACTATCGAGCAACGGCGAGCAGCTACGTCGCACGCGAGCCGACGCAAGTGAACGCAGTTTGCCGATTCATCACTTGAAGAAGTCGGGGTTACTGGTGTCTGGCCCGCCCGCTGCCGGGGGCTTGGCCGGGGGCGGAGTGGCCGCCGAACCGCCTGCTTCTCCGAAAAATGCCGGGTTGCTCGTGTCCTTCTGATTGGACGCGGGGGGCGCCGCTGGGGTCGGTTTGGCAGCAGGTGCGGGTGAGGGTTCTTCTTCGTCTGCTTCCGGCTCCGCTTCATCGGACTCGCTGGAATCTTCCTCGGGTTCGGACTCCTCTTCGGGTTCTTCCGCTCCGCTGGAGGACGCCACGCCCGACGTTCCTCCCCCGAGACCCCACGTCAGACCCACGGTCAGCATCAGATACTGGTCGCTGGCGCCACCGGCGATCGAGCTCGAGAGCTGGTTTTGACTGGGGTCTGTCTCACTGTTGACGACGATCGAACTCGTGGAAGAGTTCATATCGATGTTGGTGCGGCGATACTCTGCCAAGACCAACAACCCGATTTGGCCGAACGCGTCGGAGAGCGGAACGTTTACGCCGAGCGACGCAGTAGCGCCCGCTCCGTATGCCCCCGGAAACCAACGTTGATGCCGTAGCGCCCCCGCTTTTTCCGAGAAGTTCGGCAAACGCATGCCCGCATCGAGCACCCACATCCAGTCGAGCCAAGGAAACGTGACGTCGCCCCCGAACCGGTAATACGTCGAATCGATGTCCGGTATCACGCCCGGGTACGGTTCGTCTTCGGTCGCGTAGGGCAGACGTACCACGACGTTGTCACCTGCCAACCCCATCTGCTGGGAACCCAGTCCGAAGTTGAGACCCAACTCCCAAGAGCCCATGGGCACGCGCGCGCGCAGGCCGACGTCGAGCTCTTGGAAGATGGTCGGATACTCCTTCGGCGCGCCATCCGGGACCTGCTCGGGCTTGACGCTCGTCGAGCCGAACAAGCTACGGATGTAATGGCCGTTCAGCCCGAAGTGAGACAAGACCCCGTTGCCGAAGTGCATCCCGGGATACCACGTCGCACCGACGCGAACGTTGAGCAGCGGACTATCGTGCGGGAGCAACTCCTGCCGCTTGGTGTCGAGGATCGGATCGGAATAAGTGAACGAGCGCATCATTCCGCCGACGCCCGCGCGCAACACGAAAGGGAGCGGGCGCGTGCGGTCCACGGCTGTCTCATCGGCATCCGAATCCGAGTCGGAGACGGGATCCATCCCGGCGTTGGAGGCTACGAGGGCCGCCGTGTCGACCTCGGCTTCGCCGCTGGCTTCGGCGTTTGCTGCAGGGGAAGAGCTGCCACTTTTTGCCGCCGCGAGGAGAGTATCGACTTTGGCTTTGGCCTCCTTGTCGATGGACTTGAGTAGACCAGGGAGCCAACCCGAAGTGATCTGTTCACTGCCGGCGACAGCCCCGGTTGCGCCGCTGCGCACCTCGAGTGTCAACGTCCAGCTCTTCTTGTTCATGGACACTTTGCCAAGAATGAAGGCTTCGACGCCGTTGGCTTTCGCCACGTCGACGTAGGGACCTGGATCCCCTGCCAACTTCTTCTTCGCGGAGTCTGCCGGGACCAAGTCCAGGCCGGCTTTGGTCAACGCCCGCACCAAACGATCACGAATCGTCTTGGCGCGTGGTCCTTCGAAGGGCCTCACCATGACGCCCGGGCCACCCTTCTTGGGAGGGGGATCCTCCACGGCATCCAGGTCGATGGCCTCTTCGGCGTAAACGGGGCTGGCGCAAAGCGGGAGCGCGACCACCAGAGACAGGAGGGCGCCCGAGGAGATAAGCCGTTTCATCGTTAATTTAAAGAAGCAATATTGCCAGGATCGGGGTAGCGGTCAGATCGCCCCGGAGGCCACGGCATTGACCCACTCGGTCATGCACGCCGCGTCAGCAGCCGAAAGCGGATCTCCGACGGGCATTTGAGTGGACACACAGGGCTGAGGAGTAGGGAGGATCACCTTGAGCAATGCGCTGTTGGCGGGATTCTGGCTATCGACCAGCTTGAGATTGCTGCAGTTTCCTTTTGCGGGAACATCTTTGACCGCGGCAGCAAGGTTGGTTGGATTGACGAAGTCCGAATAGGCCGCTGCAGGGCTACCCGGTGAGCCGTGACAGAAGGATTCATCGCACCGGGTTTTGAAGATGCGCGTCTCGATGTCAGCGCAGGCCGCGGACAAGCCGCCGGAAGGCGGTGTAGGGGGCGTAGACGGGGTCGTTGGCGGGGTTGCCGGCGTCGTTGCGGGTGGGGGTGGCGTCGGGGTTGTGCCGGGCATCGCCGGGGTCTGGCCAGTGCCTTGTGGTTTCGTGACGCCCTTGGCCCCGAGGCCTGGCTCGACCTGGGTCGCGTACACGTCCTTGTCCTCCAGGTCGCTGCTGGCGCAGCCAGCGACGCAAAGCAGGGCGGAGCTGGAGAGCAGGGCGACGCTGGAGAGCAGGGCGACGCTGGACCGCACGACTACGCTGGACAGCAAACGCGGGAGCGGGGCAGTGATTCTGGCGGAAACGACGGTGTTCATAGGATCTTCGTGGGTTGCAGAGGAAGGCTTCGGCTCCAGACGTTCAGTTGAAGCGGGCCTCTGTGACCATTGTGCAAGCTCGCCGAGTCGGCGGCACGGTGGCAACGGTTTTACCAACCCGAACGTCGCTCGGCACCGTATTTTTGTCGATGGCGTGGTGCATTCATCGGAACCTGGATCACGGGTCCGTTTTGACGCTCTTCAAAAAAGCCCGCCTGGCGGGTAGCGTATGACCACCTTGTCGACCCTCAGCTATTTCGCGCATTTCGCGAGCGCGTCCAGAAGCCTTCGCGGATACGTAGCGCCGCTGGCGCGAACGGTGAGCGGCGCCTTGGTGTGCACTGCTTGCGGCACTTCGTCGCCATTGCCACCGCCCAGCACGCGAGCCGCGAGCTGCTGCAGCTTCTTGATGGCGTCGGACGC
>CBINDO010000107.1:0-22498 GCA_966249405.1 uncultured bacterium
GGCACCAGCTTCCCCGCGGACGACTACGGCGTCGACGTGGTGCACCCGCGCTTCGATTGGCTCGTTCAACGTCGTGAGCAGATCCGCGGGGTGGTGTTGACGCACGGCCACGAGGACCACATCGGCGCGTTGCCCTATTTGCTCGGTGCCTGCCGACCTACGCCACTAACGGTTCATGGCCCGACTCACGCTCTCAGGCTCGTCGAACGAAGGCTGAACGAACACGAAATGGAGGACGAGTGTTCGCGCCTCCAGGTGTTGCGCCTCGGCCAGCCCGTATCCCTGGGTTGCTTCACGGTTCGGACCTTGCGTGTCAGCCACTCGATTGCGGACGCAACTGCGCTGGTCATCGACTCCCCGGGCGGTCGAGTGATTCACACGGGCGACTTCAATTTCGATCCACAACCTTGCGACGGCGAACACACCGACGAGGCGGGTTTGCGGTATTGGGGCGACCAAGGGGTGGACCTTCTTCTCAGCGACAGCACGAACATCGACGTGCGCGGCGAGGGCGGGTCGGAGACGCTGGTCGAACAAGAGCTCGAAGCGGTGGTTTCCAGTTGTTCGCAACGCGTCTTCGTCGCGCTGTTTGCCAGCAACGTGCAACGCTTGATCGCGTTGGGGCGGATCGCGCAACGTTGCGGACGGCGGATCGTCCTGCTCGGTCGCAGTCTGGCGCAGCACGTGGAAGTCGCCAAAGATTTGGGCTACCTCGACTGGTCTCATCAGCTGGAGTTGCCCGTTGACCGATTGGCGTCTTATCCGCGCGGCGAGGTGATGGTGTTGTGCAGCGGCACTCAAGCCGAACCGGGCTCCGCGATGGCGAAGCTGGCGGCCGACGAGCACCGTTTCGTGCGTATCCAGCCGGGCGACCGCGTCGTGTTCTCGAGTCGTGTGATTCCGGGGGGAGAACGCCAAGTTTCTGCGCTACAAGACGCGTTGATGCGGCTCGGGGCAACCGTCAATTCACGTCTCACCCATCCGGGCATCCACACCAGTGGCCACGCCTGCCGGCAAGAGCAGCGTCGAATGCTCGAACTCGTGCGGCCGCGCGCCTTCCTGCCGGTTCACGGCACACTGCACCACCTGCGAGCCCACGCAGCGCTCGCCAAGGAATGTGGGGTCGCCGCCACATTGGTCGTGGAGAACGGCCAGGCCGCCGTCCTCCGCGACGGCTACCTCGAACGCGGCGCGACTTTCACGACGGGCACGGTCTCGATCGAATGGAGTGGAGTTCCGCTCAGCTCGGAGGCGCTGAAGATGCGGCGCGATCTCGGCCGTTATGGGGCGCTGCAGGTCGGGGTGGCCTGTAATGGGGATTGGTCGCTCCAGGGCCCGCCGCGCGTCGTAGCTTGGGGCTTGCCGCAGTTCGAAGAGGGGGAGCCGCGCACGAGTGACCTCATCTCCGCGATCGAGAAGCAATGGGGTTCGTTCAAGCCGCGCCAACGCGAGCGTTTGGAGCGCGAACTCGAGCGCTTCCTGCGTCGTTATGTGGACGAGGAATTTGGGCTGAGACCGGTGGTGACCACGCAGGTTTGGGCGAGCAAATAGCCAGGAGTTTTCGTGAAGTCGACGCACATCGGATTGTTCAGCTTGGTCGATCATCTCCCGGATCCGGTTACGGGCAGAACGACCGCGCCCCGCCAGAGGTTGCTCGAGGTCATCGAACAGGCGGTGTTGGCCGAACAGGCCGGTTTCGAGCGGTTCGCTTTGGGGGAACATCACTTCTCCGGCTACATCCTGCCATCTGCGGGCTTGTTGCTCTCGCCGATTGCGGTGCGCACCACTAAGATCCGGCTGTTTACCACGGTCACGCTCCTGGCCCTGTACAACCCGATCCAGCTCGCAGAAGAGATCGGTGTGCTCGACCAACTGAGCAACGGGCGCATCGAGCTGTCGTTTGCTCGCGGTGTTTCCAGCGTGGCGAGTGAGGTGTTCGGTGTCCCGCCCGAAGCAGCGTACGAGCTCATGGAGAGCCACTTGGTACGGCTCTTGGCGTTCCTGATATCTGGGGAGGTCGCGCCCGGTCAAGCCAACCTGGTGCCCCGAACCATTCAGCAGCCACATCCCAGCCTGTGGATCGGCGGTGGCTTGCACGCCCAGTCTTGCGACCTGGCCGTCAAGTACAACCTGCCGCTGATCTTACCGAGTCTGTTCCGCTACCCCGACGACTACTTACCGATGTTGGACCGATATCGCGAAGGGCTGGCCAACCAAGGTGTGGAGGGCAAGGCACGGGTGGGGTTACCGAGCTACTGCTGGGTCGCCCCGACGACGCAGGCAGCGCGCCGGCAGTGGCGGCCTCGCTTGGAGAGCTACGTGTCGTTCGCAAGAAACTTACGGAGTGGCTTTGGCCGCGATCTCGACTTCGATTCGATCACGGCTGGCCCGGGGATCTGTGGCTCGCCAGCCGAGGTCGTGGACAAGTTGTCGATGATCAACGAGAAGTTGCGGCTCGATAGCCACATCCTGCTGATGGACGTCGGCGGGATGCCCTTCGAAGAGCTGCGTGACGCGATCGAATTGTTCGGCAGCGAGGTGTTGCCCAAACTCGACCGCACAAAAACCCAAGCCATTGCGCCCGCGGAGTAAACGGCGGGCAGTGCCGCAGTCGACAAACAACGAGGCCTGGCGTTAACCAGGCCTCGTTGTTGGGTAGAGTGGACGTTGGTACGGCCGATCCGGTCGCCTCGACGCGACGAGATCTACTCGTCACTCGCAGGTGGTGACTTCGACCTCGAACAGGGACGTAGACTCTTCGGCAGGCGCCTGTTCGCCCGTGTCTACTTCGACCGTAGTCGACGCGGTGGTCATACACTGCCCCGTCGCTACGTCGACGTTCGATTCCGGCGATTGTTCACTGCTCATGTGGAACGAACCCGAGATCATGCGCATCCGTTCTTCTTCTACCGCGAAGCTGGGCTCGTTGCCCTCGAACCACATGCGCAATTTGTCGTTGAGGAGCGTGGCCGGGATGTTGTCGACCTGATCAGCGATCTTGTCGAAGCTCAGCGCCACGTTCAGGTCGATCGTTGGGTCGATGGTGACGACCGCCGAATCCGTCTCCTGGTCCGCGTGGACGATCAGGTCGAAACCGCGACCATCCTCTGGGTTCAAGTCGACGGAGGCCAATAGATTGCCATCGTGTTTGAGCGTCGAGGTCTTGTTGCCGAGGCTGACGTTGCTGAACGAGAACGTGTCCGTATCGGCCGTGTAGGTGAAGGTCCCCGTGTAGCCAGCAATCAAGAGCTCGACGACACCCGTGTACGTCTTCTCGGGTGCCGGTTCGGGCACGGGCGCGAGTGAGTCGCTGACCAACGGATCCGACTCCGCAGCCGCATCGTCTTCGAACATCTCGGCCAGCGACGCGAGCGGCGCCAAGAGCTGAATAGCGCCGTAGTTGTAGGTGGCCGAGATCGTCTTGGTATTGCCGTTGATCGCGAGCTCGACGGTGGGTTCGGACTTCTCCAACGAGTAGGCGAAGTTGTTGCCGCCCTCATCGTGGAAGCTCAAACCGAGGTCATCCAGGATCGAGAACTGCAGCGCGTATTCGAGCTTCGCCTCCTTCACCAGCTGAAGCTGCAGGGTGCCGACCAGGCTGTCGATTTCGTCGACGTCTTCGCCCATCGCTTCCATCGCCTTCAAACCCTCTGCCAAGTCGACCTTGACGCCCAACCGGTCGTCGTAGAGCTGGAGCGTGAGAGGCTCGTAGTTCTGGTCACTGACGATGAACGTGACGTCGACGTCCTCGGGATTCGGCTGGCTGAGGCGCACGCGCAAGTTCGCCTTCTCGGCGTTGGCTACGCATTCTGGGTCGGGCTCCGGGGCGGGCGGAGGGTCGGTGGTTACTGGGTTGCCCGAGGGGTCGAGCGTCTGCGTGCCTGGGTCCTCGACTTTGCAGAGCACGTTCGCACCCAAGCGGTAGGTCACCTGTGTTTCGTTGGTGCCGGCGGCGTCGATGTTCGCCTCGATGAAGACCTCCTCGCGCAAACGCGCCACCAACTCGTCGACGGCTTCGTTCAGATCGTCGCGGACTTCGGTGAGATCTTCCTCGGTGACTTCGTCTTCGGTGCAGACCTCGGTGGTCGTCGGGACACAGTCGGGTTCGGCCGCTTCACACGGCAGAGTCGTTACCTCGCAAGAGGTACTGCCGCCGTTGAGCGCGTTCAGCGTTTCGGCCAGGCTAGTCGATTCGGCGAGAAAGTCTCCGCTGTCCACGATGCCCTTGAGCGCAATCTCGGTGTTTTCGACGGCGGTGAGCGCTGCGCCTTGGCTGGTGATCTCGATCCGGGGTTGCTCGGCCTCTTCGGCGGCCGGCTCCTTGGCGCAACCGGTGAAGGCCGCAGTGGCGGCGCAAATTAGGGCCAAGGTCGATGAAGTAGGTGGGCGATAAGTAAAGCGATGGTTCACGATGATTCCTCCATGCGGTCATTCATACGACGGCGCGCTAGCTAACCTGTCACGAGGAACGCATTCTCTCAAACGTCGCCTCGCACTTTTGCGGCACAAGCGCGTGGCGGGTGGGATACTTATCTACCGTGCGGCCGTTCCGGTTTCGTACGGGGCGTACGAGTAGCCACCACTTGAACGTGGAACTCGCGGATATTGCACCGTTATTTCGAGCGACGTCGGTGGTGAAAATTAGTGGGGGCGGGTCGCCCTACTGCGACGCCGCACATCACATGGCACCGGCGTTCACGGTCGATTTCGAACAGTGTGGCGTCGAATTCACACCTCGTTGGCGACCGCGCTCAGGCCTGCTCCAACGCGCGCCCGATTAACTCCGCCGCGCGCCCATCGAGGGCCAGAGTCAGCGCCAGGGAGTGACCACGCTCCGACATCTTTCGCCACGTCTTGCGCACGATGTCGATGACCTTGTCGTCCGGGTGCTTTGCGGCGAACTCGGCGAACTCGTGCTCCAGGAAGCTCAGGCACAGAGCGTCTTCCATGGTAGCGCTGTCCGGGTTCGTGCGGAGACCGAGTTTCATGTTAATCTGACGAACGGCATCGACCGTGGCGTCGTCGTAACCTACGGCGCGCAACACGGCGCTTGCCTGATCGGCATGAAAGCTGGCGAGATCCTTGCGCCACTTGAGATAGCCGAGGCGATCCGGATCGTAGCTGGAGCGAGGGATCTCCCAGCGCCGCAAGTGTTGGCAGTAGGCGGCGAGATGCAACGCCTCCGACCCTTCGGGCTCGAGTTTTTGGACCCAGGCCGCGAGTCGCTCCGCGGCGACTTGTTCCTTCGGGCGCGTCACGCCGTCAACGATGACGTGATTGGGGTCCCGAGCGTTTTGCTCGAGGAAGTGTGCCACGGCGGTGTCGAAGCGGGCTCCAAAGCGACTCATGGGGCCTAGAGTACTCACGTGGCGCGCGGTTGTCGATGGCGGGGAGTCGCCCGCGGAGCATCGCCGTGGCGCGGGTTTCGCGTCCGCACCGAGCCGCGGCGATTGCTAGCCTGGCCGCCCCACGGGTAGGGCTGCAGAGTGAACAGCCAGCGAACGGGCGCAGGAACCTAGAGCCGCAGGCGCCCTAGGTTAGCCTCGGCGGAAAGCGAGTCGTGGTTGGTGTGTAAGTGTCTGTGTCAGCGAACGATGGCCGCGGCCGCCTGCAGCGTTGTCCGCGGCGCATACGCCCAGTAAGGAGTGGAAGCATGAGTACGTCCGGTCCCGCAACTGCACCCGACGAGACGCAGCGTCCGCCGATTAGGTTCGGCCTGCTGTACGTGGTGCTGGTCGTGGCCGCCGCTGGAGTGATGTTGCCGGCGCTGTTCGGGCCGTTCATTTTCGACGATCAGCCGTTGATCTTGGGCAACCACTACGTGCACAGCTTCGAGCACTGGGCGCGGTGGCTCAAGGGTGGGCTGTGGGACACCAACTACGATCCGACCGAAGGTGTGGCGCGTCGCGGCTACTGGCGCCCGGTGATTCTGGCGTCTTATGCGTGGGATTGGGCGCTGGGAGGTGGCGCGCCGTTCGTCTTCCACGTGACCAACGTCGTGGTGCACGCGGCCAACGTCGTGTTGGCGTTCGGCGTGTTGCAGCGCTGGTGCACGTCGACGTGGGGCGCCTTCTTTGGTGCGTTGCTGTTTGCGGTGCATCCCGTCCAGACCGAGCCGGTCGCGTGGATCGCCGGACGCACCGATAGTTTGTGCGTGCTGGGGATGCTCACGGTCGTCTTGGGTTTACGCCGTTGGTGCGACGGACGCCGCGGCTCCGGGTTGCCGTTAATGGCCGTCGGAGTGATGCTCGCGTTCGGCTCCAAGGAGTCCGCCATCACCTTGCCGGCGCTCGTCGTCGTCGAGCTTTGGTCGCGCGCGCCGGGGGGGCTGACGTGGCGTAGCTTGCTCGAGCTGTGCGTGCGCGCTTTGCCGTTCGTAGGTATGGCGCTGGCGTTGCTCGCGATCAGGCATTTCACGGTCGTAGACACTCAAGGCGGTGACGGTCTGTCCGCGAGCAATCGCGTCCCGTTGATCTTCGAAGCGCTGGGTCGATACGCGTGGCTGTTGATCTGGCCCGCGGACACCACGCTGGGACAGGCCACGTTGTACTACGACGACCACCGGTTTTTTCGGGTCCACTGGGGCTTCGTCGCCGCTGGCTTCGCCGCGTTGCTGGCGCTGCTGGGTTTCATTTGGGTCAATCGCGAAGCGCGGCCACGAGCGGCGATGGCGGGACTCTTGACGTGTGGTCTGCTGTTTCCGGTGTCGGGGGTCGTTTGGCTCGGCTACGCCGTGCTCGTCTCACCTCGCTTCCTGTACGTACCGATGTTGGGGATAACGTTCGGGGCCGGTCTCGCGATCGAACACCTCATCGCGTCGCGTTGGCGTCGGTTGGCGGTCGGCGCGTCAGCCGCAGCGGTGGTTTGCCTGTCGGCAACGACGTTCGCTCGCGCCGCCGACTTCTCCAGCGAACAGTCGTTTTGGAGAGCCGAGATCGAGCAGAGCCCGCACTATCCACCCGCTCAGGAGTTCTTCATCGTGCGCGAGCTCCGTCAGCAACGCACGCGCAATGCGCTGCGGCTGGCGCGTCACTTCTTCGCCTCCAATCTGGAGGCCGGCTTTCCCGAGCTCTACAACGGCAATCTGGTAACTCGCATCGTCGAGGGGATACTGCAACTCACGCCGGACAGTCGCCGTGAGACGTTGGCTCGAGTCGCGCGTTTCTGCCAAGACTTGGCTCGCGGGCGATCGAGCGCGCTGGTAGTGCCGGAGGTGGGCGTCAACTTCGTCGTGTCGGACGATCCTTCGTTGATGGACTCCATGCGGTCCAGGCGGCGCTTGCTCCAGCTCTTGGCTGCAGAGGCCGCCAGTCGACTGGGTGACGACGCCGTGGCCCTCGAGAACATTCGTGAACTGATGGTGGGATGTGAACGGTGTTGGACGATCTTGAGCACGTCGGCGGTCGTTCAAGCGCGTTCTGGGGACTTGGAGGGCGCGCTGCGTGTCGTCGCGGTGGCGCAGGAGGTGGCGCCTCCCGGCCGTGCCGAACCGCTGCTGGAGACGTTGATGAACGTACGACCCCTGTACCCGGCGTTGGCCACCGGGAAGGGGCCGTTGGTCTCGCGCTACTACGCCAGCCTCGGCGCCTTTGGACGGGCGTTCGATGCCGCCGAGGAAGCCGTGCAGGCGCCGCCCGAGGACGAGCCCAGCCGACTCGCGATCGCGGAGTTGGCGGCGCGCGCCGGAGACATGGACGCCGCACATCGCTTGTCGAGGTTCCCCGACGACCAGTTTCGCGCTTGGGTGGACGCGCTCGAACCGCCGATCCGATGGCGCGACTTGGAAGCCGGCCCCGACGTTTGGATCCCGCACGTGCCGGAGCGTTGACGTTGGCGTATCAACCTAGGTGCAGACCGAGACGTTGCCGCAGCTCGTGATACTGCTCGGAGAGCGAGTAGGAGAGGAGTTCGGACAGTTGTGTCTTTCGCGACCCGCCGTCGGTGGTCGGGAAGCGGTCCAGCGTACGAGCCGCGAGCTCTGGATCGCCGCTCGTCAAAAGTCCGACGCGATTGGCGGTCCGGTCTGCGGCGTGTTTCCAACGATCGACCCGCTCTTCGATTTGCGGACCCAAGGCAACGAGCGCCGGGAGCAGGATATCCCAAGTTTGACCCAAGATTTCCTTGCGTAGAGTTTTGGCCAACGCCTTGGTCTCCGCACCGTTCGGTTCCTCGAGCCCGCCCGCGACCCGCGCCGCGCGCACGAACTGTCCCAGTTTGACGCTCGTGCTCAGGGTAAACAGTATCCGTGTTTGGGGCCGCGACCAGCTGAGCGTGCGACCCCACAAGAACGCGAGCTCCGAAACGGACAAACCGCGGCCGAGAGACTTTCCCACCACGAAGTGAGTCCCGTCGACAGGCAATAGCTGGGGCAGCGAGTCCGCGTCCGAGAGGTACAGCCCGGGAGTGCCCAAGGTGAGTAAGCGGCAAGTCCAACCGAACGTCCTCGCCAACATGGTGGTCGAGCGCTCGACGTCCTCGGCGCGCAAGGACTCGAGCAGCTGCCGTTGCTGCTTGGCTTTGGGAACCTCGAGCTGACGCGCGTAGGGCTCCAGCAGCGCGAGCGCGCGCGTGAGCTCGGGGTCCGTCTCGGTGACGTCGAGACCGAAGCGATAGTCGTCCTCGGACAGGGAGCGGCTCGGTCGCGGCAGGGTCGCTCCGCGGTGCGCCGCGATGACGTCGGCCACGCGGTTGCTCGTGTGGCCCAGGAACGACAATAAGCATGCGACCGTGAACTGGAGCTCGCGCGCCGAACCATTGCTCAGGCGCTGGAAGGTCGACTGGGCCGCGGCCGGGCTGAACGGGTTAGCGCGCAAGGCGGCGATCGAATGTACGAGCGCCTCTTCGTGAGCGCCTGCGGCGTCGAGCAGGTCGGCCAACTCCCGCTGCAGGCTCGGATTGTCGACGTCGAGTTGCAGGCCGCGCTCCAGGAGCGCGCGAGCGCGGGTCGGATCGTTCAGTTGGTTGTGCCACAAGCGGGACGCAGCGGCGCACAGCTGGGCCGCCGGGGTCGGAGCGAGGCGTGCGATGAGCTCGTCGTACAGCTCGGCGAGCGCCTCGAAGTTGCCTTGGGACACGAGCACGTTGCCGGCGATCTGTAGCGCGGTTGCCGACTCGGGAAAGGACGTCAGGCACTCCTTGGCGTGAGACAATGCCAAGTCCGGCTGGTCGGCGGTGAGATATGCCTGCGCGCGTTCCAGCAGCGCCGCCTCATCGCGAGGCGACTCTGCGCGGGGCGCCTGGGGACGCCACGACTCTGGTGAGACGACCGGCGGAGGCAGGGACGGCGCGCCCGCTGGAGGAGCGTCGGGCGCCGCCGAGTCTCGATGCCTGCGGGGAGGCGGGCCAGGCTTAGAAGGGGACTGGCTGGGGCGTTGCTCGTTGGCCTCGGCCGTTGGAGGCGCAATCGAAGTGGGGGCGGCTTCTGGCCGAGGCTCTCGGGCCCAGTCTGCCGTGGGCAACGTCTGGGGCCCTGCGGAAGTCGACTCCGGCTCTTGGGGCGTCAGTGTCTCACTGGACCCCGGCGTCGCGTCGGCGACACCGGCAGACGCCGAGTCGCTGGCGAGACGCTCGGAAGGGAGCGGAGGCGGCTGTCCGAGGTCGCGGCGTGGAGCCAACGCAGCCGGCGGCTCAGATCCCCCGGCCGTAGCGGCTTCCACGGAGGGTACGGGCTGAGGCGGCTGGACGAGCGGCGGTGGCACCAACAGCGACGGCAACGGCGGCGCCGCGGTCGAGGGATGGGGAGCGCCCGAAGCTAACGGCGGCAGTGGCGGCGGCGGTGGCGCCGGCGGAACGTTCGGTTGGACCGCGGGGCTCACTGCGGGGATCGGTGACGGCGGGAGCGACTGAATTGGCTCACCAGGCAGAGGTATCGCGGCTAGCGGCGGTATCGTTACGGCCGCGCCCGCCGCGGCGCGTTCGGAAGGCAGCGGGGGCGGCGTGCCGAGCTCCTTGGGAGCGCGGGGAGCGACCGAAGCGCGGAAAGGGGCCGGCTCCGACGCGTGTGCCTGGGTCGCGGCTGGGTTGCGTTCAAAGGGTAACGGAGGCGGGGTGCCCAACGTGTCCGTTATGGGTGAACGCGGCGCCGGCAAACTCTGCGTCGCGTTCGGCGCATCAGGCGGCAAGCCTCCGGGTGAAGGCGGCGGGGCAACGACTGGCAGCGGCGGAGCAACGACTGGCAGCGGCGGGGCAACGACTGGCAGCGGCGGGGCAACGACTGGCAGCGGCGGGACACTCAACGCGATCGGCGCAACCACGTCGAGCGCCGGGCCTTTGGTTGGCGCCGGTGAGACGAGGTGTGGTGGCTCGACAGAGGGGACTTCTCCCGCGGACCACGGCGGGTTGGGCGGTCGAGAAACCGACGCTTCGCTGTCGGCAGCGCCTTCGGACGTCAGAGTCGGCGCTTCGTCCGAGTCGTCCCCGCCGGCATCCGAGTCATCGTGACTAGAGCTTCTCGAATAAGATGGGACCGCCTGATCCGGCGGAGGCGTCCACGCTTCGCGGTCGTCGACGGATTCACGGGCAGCGTATGGGTCGACTCCGTCGTCGAGCTGGGGAGCGCCCGCCTGGGCAGGAGCCTTCGGTGGCTCCGATGCAAAGCGTCGCGCCGGCAAAAACACGAACGCCGGTTTGGAATGCCGGCACGACACGGCGCTGCCATCATCGGCCTCACCGTCCAGCAGATCGAGCTCGAGTTCGGGGGTCGCCAGCGCTTGGGCATCGTCGAGGTTCTCCAAGATCCGCGACAGTTGTTCGCACAAGCCGGCGTCGGGGAGCGTGTCCGGCGCACCCCACGGCGCGATCCGTACCAGCATACCCGTGTTGTCGCTGCGAATCGTCCTGACCGCCATGCGCGCCAACAGCGTCTCGGCGTTCACTTCGCCCGCGTCGGGGTTGGCGTCGTTCACGATCCGGGTCGAGCTGCCACGCACGCCATCGAGCACCAGCAGCACGCGACCAAAGGTGCGACTGGCTTTCGAGCACAGCTGCTCCAGGCGCAGGGCGATCACCTGTTCATCCGAAAGCAGCAACGCCGGGTCGCCGGATTCCGTGAGCAAGACGTAGCCGGAGAACACGAGCACCACGGCACTCAGAGGATCTTCGGTCGCGAGCGCTTCGCGCAACTTTCGCACCAGGCCAGCTCCTGGCTCGAGCCATTCCACGGCGTAGCCGTGTTGCTGTAGCCGCAGGCCCAAACGCTTGTTGGAGACCCGCCATGCCTCTCGATCGGGGTAACCAGTGGCCGGATCGTACTTCGAAGAGACTATCAGCGCGCGGTGCATGAGCCGCGGCAACGTAGCCGGAACTCCCGGTGCGGGTGGGCGATTTCCGTTCCCTGCCCGGCACGGGAGCGGTCGTGGCTTCGACGCCACGGGAAAGCTCTCTGCAGACGCGAAATCTGCATTTAGCGCAGGGACTCCCTAAAAGCCGCGACCCGCACTAAACGTGGCGCGTATGAGTGATACCTCCACGTTGCCGCGCAATTCGGGCAGCACGCGCGATGCGGTTGCGCGGCTCGAGCGTGAGCTCGCTTCGCAAGCACGCACCCGTTGGTTGTGGCGCATCGCTATTCCAATCGCGATCGCCTTGGTGTGGTTCGGCTATCGTGCCTGGGGCAAAGCCAACGAGCCGCCACCCAAACCGCGGTTCGTCGAGTCCCCCGTAGAAGCACGCTCGGTCGTGCAGCTGGTCGAGTCTACGGGCCGACTCAAGCCTCTCACCGAGGTGCAGGTGGGCGCACAAGTCTCCGGAAGGGTGGTGCGCGTTCTGGTCGATTTCAACTCGCGCGTGAAGAAAGGCGACTTGCTCGCGGAGATCGACCCCCAGCTGTTTGGCGCGCAAGTGGGACAGGTCGCGAGTCAACTCAAGGTCGCAGAGGCCAACGTCGGGCGCGCGCGCTCCCGGGTTCAAGCGACCACCTTGGACTTGCAGCGCATCCGTAACCTCCACAACGAGGGCATCGCGAGCAAAGGCGAACTCGACCAAGCGACGAGCGCCTACGACGTTGCAGTCGCGGAGTTGGCCGCGGCAGAGGCGAACATCTCGGGGTTGAAGTCGCAACTCGTGAGCGCCCGTACGACCCTCGAGTATACGAAGATACATTCGCCAATCGACGGCGTGGTCGTCAATCGCAGCATCGAACCGGGTCAAACGGTAGCCGCCAACTTCGCAGCGCCGGTCTTGTTCGTGATCGCGCAAGATCTGTCCAAGATGCAGGTCCTCGCCGACATCGACGAGGCGGACGTCGGTAAGCTGGCCGAACACATGCCCGCCAAGATCAGCGTCGACGCCTTCCTCGGAGAACACTTCCAAGGGCGCGTTACTCAGATCCGTTACAGTCCCAATCAGGTGCAGGGCGTGGTGACCTACTCGGCGGTCATCGACGTCGACAATCCCGAATCGAAGCTACGTCCAGGTATGACCGCCACGGTTTCGGTCACGACCAAGGAGGCCAAAGACGTTCCTGCGGTCCGCAACTCGGCGTTGCGCTTCAAGCCCGATACGGAGGAGCTCCAGTTGCAGCCGTTGCAGTTCGGTCAGGGGCGCGTCTTCCAAGTGTCCGGAGGAGCCGTGGGCAGTGAAGAAGTGGCCGCGAAGGTGATCTCCGTCGGCATAACGGACGGTGTTTGGACGCAGGTCACGTCCGGGCTGAGCGTCGGGGACGAGGTCGTGACCGAGCAGCTCGACAAAGAGGTAAAGAAGCGCAAGTTCATGGGGTTGTTCTAGTGACCGCCCGCAGTGACGAGCCCATCATCGTCCTCGATCGCGTCGAAAAACACTACACGTCGGGGCCGGAAGTGGTGCGCGCCTTGCGCGGCGTGAGCCTCGAGATAGGCGTGGGCGAGTTCGTCGCGATCGTCGGCACGAGCGGATCGGGCAAGAGCACGTTGATGAACATCTTGGGGTGTTTGGACCGCCCTTCGTCCGGGTCCTACCGCCTGGCTGGCGTCGAAGTCGGGAACAGTCGCGCCGACGAGCGAGCGTTGATACGCAATCGGTTGATCGGGTTCGTGTTCCAGGGGTTCAACTTGCTCAGCCGCACCACCGCGCTCGAGAACGTCGAATTGCCGATGTTGTATCGGGGGACGGGCGGCAAAGAGCGGCGTCGCGCGGCGTTGGAGGCGCTCGATTCGGTCGGGCTGATCGAGCGCGCCGGGCATACCCCCAACCAACTCTCCGGCGGACAACAACAACGCGTCGCGATCGCCCGCGCGCTCGTCACCAAACCGCCGTTGCTGCTCGCGGACGAGCCCACCGGCAACCTCGACACACGTACGAGTTTCGAGCTCATGGCGTTGCTTCAACGGCTAGTTCGGGAAACGGGTCTCACGCTGGTTTTGGTCACGCACGAGGCCGACATCGCAGCCTGTGCTTCGCGTGTGTTGACCGTACGTGACGGACAGGTAGTGAACGACGCGCGAAGGGAGCCCAGAGACGCACTTCACGTGCTCCAATCGCTCCAGAACGAGGTGGGGCTCGAGCCGTGATTGGTTCATTTTTCGGGCGGCTCGGTGCTGCGGTGCGGATGGCGGTGCGTGCGCTGTTCAGGCAACGCCTGCGTACCGCTCTCACCTCGCTCGGAATCTTGATCGGGATCGCCGCGGTAGTCGTGGTCGTATCACTCGGCCAGGGGACGCGCGAGAAGGTGGGTTCGCAGCTGCAGAGCCTCGGATCCAACGTGATTTACGTCTTTGCTCAACCCACCGCGAAGAGTGGGCTCCGCACCACGGCATCCATCCCCGAAGGGCTCACGGTGGATGATGCGGCCGCGATACGCGATTCCGTGTCATCGGCCGCCGCGGTCACCGTCTTTACGTCCATGCGAATGCCGGTTCAGTCCGAGTTTGCAAACGACCAGGTCGATATCGTGGGCTCGGACGAGCACTATCTCACCGTGCGCGGTTATGCGCTCACCGCCGGTCGCAACCTGAGCGCCGAAGAGGTGCGGACCAAAGACAAGGTAGCGCTCATCGGATCGACCGTACGCGACAAGCTCTTCGGAGCCACCGATCCGATCGGTCGTCAGGTGCGCATTGGCCGGCACAGCTATCGTGTCGTTGGACTGCTGGAGAGCAAAGGACAATCGCCTTTTGGAGCCGACCAAGACGACCGCATGGTGATACCCGTGGGCACCTGGTTTTCCAGAATCTCACCTGGCATCGGCAAGCAGGTCCAGATCATCATCACGTCGGCCCGGGAGCTCTCGGTCGTGGGACAAGCCGAGCGCGAGATTTCGGCCTTGATGCGTCAACGTCACGCCATCGGCGAGGGCGAAGAAGAAGACTTCACGGTGCGAACCCAGAAGCAGTTCCAAGAGACGCAAGACTCGATCTACCGCGTCCTGTCGTTGCTGTTGTTGTCCGTGGCAGCGGTGTCTTTGTTCGTTGGAGGCGTGGGGGTGATGAACATCTTGCTCGTGAGCGTCAACGAGCGCAAACGAGAGATCGGGATTCGCATGGCCATCGGAGCCAAGGCCGGTGACATCCGCTTGCAGTTCATGGTCGAGGCGTTGGTGCTCACGTTGCTCGGAGGAGGGCTCGGGTTGGTCGTGGCGCTGGCAGCGATCCTGGCGTTGCAAGGTCCGTTCGGCGGTCTGCTCAGCTTCGATTGGTCCGCAGTGACCGTCGCGATCGCGACGAGCCTCGTATTGGGTTTGGTTTTCGGACTCTTGCCCGCCCACCGCGCCGCGAAACTCGACCCCATCGAAGCCTTGAGGCACGAATGATCCGTTCGGCAATCTTCTACTTCGCCAACACGCTCGCGATGGCCGTGGACGCGTTGTGGCGCTGGCCACTGCGCGCGGCGCTGACGGCGTTCGGCATCCTGATTGGCGTGGCTGCCGTGGTCGTGACGGTCGCTCTCGGGGAGGGTACGCGGGCGAAGGTCGCTTCCCAAATCTCGAACCTCGGTTCGAACGCGCTCGTGGTCCAAGCCGAGCGTCAACCTCGAAGCGGCGCGGTGAGTGACGAGACGATCGCGGCCCTGACCGAGGAGGACGGCGTCGCGATTACGCGCGAGGTCGACTCCGTGGCGTATGTGGCGCCGACCATCGAGTCGCGCGAACAAGTCATCTACTTCGACTCCAACTTGAACATCGAGTTGGTCGGAACGACCCTTGAGTTCTTCGCGATTCGAGCTTGGAACTTGAAGTCGGGGGTCTTGTGGAGCGCCAGCGCGCAGAACACCGGGGAGCGCGTGTGTGTGATTGGTCAAACGGTGGCCGAGGAGGTCTTCGGCAATGCCGATCCCGTGGGGAGCGTCGTGCGGCTCGGGGCTTACCCGTTTCGGGTCATCGGCTTACTCGAAGCCAAGGGACAGGACAGCTTTGGTCGAGACGAGGACTTGCGGGTCCTGGTGCCCATCAAAGCCATGCGCGGGCGTCTCAAGCCAATGCCTCATGGCTGGGTTGATAGCCTGCTCCTGAGCGCCAAATCGGAGGCGCTTTCGGACACAGCTCGCAAAGCTTCCGAGCGCTTGCTGCGTCAGAGGCATGGTCTGCTCGAGGGGGTCGAAAACGACTTTCGAATTCGCAGCCAAGCCGAATTCAGAGCCGTGCAGGAGCGCATATTCAGTGTCCTCAACCTCTTGCTCGTATCGATCGCGATCGTGAGCCTCGTCGTCGGCGGCGTCGGCATCATGAACATCATGCTGGTCTCGATCTCCGAGCGCACCAAGGAGATCGGCATCAGGCTGGCAGTGGGCGCCCGCGAACGCGACATCTTGTGGCAGTTCCTCGTCGAGGCGCTGCTCCTGAGCGTCATGGGCGGCGTGCTGGGGACCGGGGTGGCCGTCCTGGGCGTGGGCTTGCTGGCAAGCACGTTGTCTCTCCCCATGACCGTGTCGCTCCCAGCGTTGGTGGCAGCGCTGGGGGTGAGTACGCTGATCGGGATAACGTTTGGTTTCTTGCCTGCGCGGCGGGCCGCCAAGCTCGACCCCATCGAAGCGCTTCGTTCGGAATAGGCGGGGGCGCCCTCTCGAGCGCCCCGGGCGCGCCTCAGGCCGCTTCCGTGTCCGAATCTTCGTCGGCAACGACCTCGACCGGATCTTCACCCGACATCTTGTGTTGGGCGGCGGTCGTGGTGGCGAAACGAATGAAATCGTGCACGTCGAAGAGGTCGTCGGGTGTGGCGCCTAGCTCCGACAACTTGTCGTTCACTTCGTGCGCCAATCGCAGGAAACCAGCGTAACCGAGCGACGTAGGCTGCTTGGTCAAGTTCAGGTCCGGCATGATCCACTCCGACTGCCGCACGAAGGACGCGCGTCGCACGCACACGTGAACGCCGGGCTTGACCAGCGCGAGCAGGCTCGTCGCCAGCTCCCAGCTCGGAGCGCTGCCGAGCGTCTGAGTCAACGCATGAACGAAGTCGTCGAACAGCGGCGGGACGTCTTCCGGGTTGGTCGAGTGAAGCAGGGAGAACAGGACCTTGGGGAGCTCCTTCGGCGCCTTGAGCGCCTTGTTCTTCAATTGGTCGAGCTGCGAGGTGGCGACGAGGTCCGTTTCGAACAGCAGGTCGCAAATCAGCTTGATTGTCTCTGCCGCTTTACCGCCTTCGGCCAGCTTTTCCAGCGTCTCCGAGTTCAGCTTTGCCTGGGCATCCGCGATCGCCGGCGTGCGGTGGCGCTTCAGCCGACGCATGTCATCCGAGCCCCGCGCCTTTTTCTCCCACGCCTCGCCGGTGAACCCACCGGGGTACTCGTCCAAGAACCAGTCGAGCTGCTGTTGCAGCGAAAAGCGAACGGTTGGCGCGGTGCGCGTCCGTTGTCCCAGCGAACCGTTGCGCTCCAGGTGTCCAGTCAAGCGTGCGGCCAGCTCGGAGCTGCCGTCCGTGTCCATGACTGGGGCCATCAGCGCATAAAACGGCTCCGCGAGGACCTTGACCATGCCGCTATCGAACAGATAGGCGCGCTTGCCGTCGCGCTCCCACGCGATGACGGCCGTGCCCCAGTCTGGCTTCTTGGTGTGGCGGTATAGGGTGAGAGTTGCTTCTTCGCTCATGGTCTGTTTTGGGGTTCGCTGACCCGCCTCGGTTCGCGAAATGGGCGCTGGGTTTGGCGGCTGCCGGCTGCACGCTCGTGGTCGACGCGCCATGTACGGTCACGCCGCCGCTTCGCTTTCGTAAGACCGCGAAAAAACCCATGCAAACGGCCACTTGCAGCTCGGTCGGCCGGAGAGTAACACGACCCCCAAACGGGGGCAATAGCCATCCGGCCCGGCGTACGACGCGCGTTTTGCTGTCAGCGCAAGGAGCGGAGGTTCGAGTCCGGGAGGTGTCCCCAGCTTTCTGCGTCGCCCGGGGCCTCACTCGTTGGGCGCCAGCGTCCTCAACGTCAAAACTGGTCGACCGGCGTTGCGAGACGCCTCGACGTGAAGCTGGAAGGTGGCCGACCACTCCAGGTGTTCCTCGGGGTCGCTCAGGAGCTGCCGGATGGTTGGGGAAGGGGCTTGCCACGAGTCCATGAGTAGCCGGTTTGGGCCCCGCGCGTCGGCGTCGACGAGGAGTTCGGAATACTGTTCGAAGTAGGGCGCCAAATGTTTTTCCAGGACCTGCGGCGTCCAGAGACTGTTCACGACCCCGTGTTCGACGGAGCCCAAGTCCTGCAGAGAGCTCGCGGCCCCTACGTAATCGTGGCGCGCCAGCAACTGCACGACACGCCAGACGGCGTTGCGGACCATCACCTTGAAGGCGCGTTGATTGCTGAAGATGTCGCGCACTTCGGGCGGCTTGTTGGCAGCCTCTTGGAGCAGCGTTGGGTTCGCGAGTGCCTCCCACTCCGCGAGCAAGCTCGCGTCGACGGCGCGTAGTTCGGCGTCGAGCCACGCCTCCAGATCTCGCAGCGGTTCGGTCTTCATCGCCTGCGGCACGTTGCGTTCGAGCATGCGGTAGACGTCGGAGAGGTATCGGAGCAACACGCCTTCGGAGCGCGCCAGGCCGTACTCCTTTACGTACTCGCGGAACGACGCGCAAAGCTCGAACATGTCGCGGGCGATGCTCTTTGGAGCGATGTTGTAGTTGGCGACCCACGGATGGTGCTTGGCGAATTCGTTGTACGTGGCGTAGATGAACTCTGCCTCGGGCTTCGGGTGCTCGACCTTCTCGAGCTGGGCCATGCGTTCTTCGTATTCGACGCCCTGTGCTTTGAGTTCGGCCAGCAACTTGCCCTTCAAGACGTCGGTTTGGCGGAAGATGATCTGCCAAGGCGTTTCGGCGACGGATTCGAGCACGCTCAGCACGCTCAGAGCGTAGTCTTCGCGCTCCTGATCGAGCACCGAGATGGCCTCGACCGCATACAACGAGAGGGCTTGGTTGAGCGAGAAGTCGTCCTGCAAGTCCGAGTTGAGCACCACGCCGTCTCGCGTGAGGGAGACGATGTTGGCGTTGATGAGGCTCCGGAATAGATCCATGCCTTGTTTGAGCAGACGTTTCTTGCTGGCTTTGGACTCGTGGCTGTTTCGGATGATGCGTTTGGCTCGCCCGCAGCCCCCGGGGTGGAACAACGCAGACAGCAGTAAGCCGTGGTCGAGGCGGAAGCTAGACTGCAGGGGTTCCGGCCGTGACGTCTGGAGCTGTCTGAAGGTCTCCGCGTTGTACGGAACGTAGCCTTTTTCCGGAGGCTTCTTGGGCTTGATCTTGCGCAGCTTGGCCGGATTGTCTCCGGCCTTGTCGCGCATGATCTTGTTCTCGATCTCGTGTTCGGGCGCCTGGGCGATCACGCTGCCTCGCTCGTCGAAGCCCTTGCGTCCTGCCCGACCCGCAACTTGATGAAAGTCGCGCACCGACATGATGCGCGTATTGGTGCCGTCGAAACGGCACAACTGCGTGAACAGCACGGTACGGATCGGGACGTTGACCCCGACGCCCAGCGTATCGGTCCCGCTGATGACCCGGAGCAGCCCCTTTTGGGCGAGCCGTTCGATCAAGCGGCGGTACTTGGGCAACATGCCAGCGTGGTGCACGCCGATACCGTGAGGAACGAAGCGCGCGAGTTCGCGTCCAAATGGGCTGTCGAACGAGAACCCCGTCAGTTCTTCCCGGACTTGCTGTTTCTCCTCTTTGCTGAGGAAGTTGACGCTCATCAAGTTTTGAGCTTCTTCGGAAGCCGCGCGTTGGGACGGGTGAACGACGTAAACGGGGGTTTTGCCCGCTTCACACAGTCCGAGCACCGTCTCTTGCAGTGGCTTCTCGCTGTAGTGCCAATCCAACGGCACGGGGCGGTCGTCGCTCTGGACGAGCGCGGCTTTGCGCCCGGTGAGACGTTGGAGCTCGCCGCAGAAGTAATCCGGATTGCCCAAGGTCGCCGACATGAGCACGAACCGCGTCTGGGGCAACGTCAACAGCGGGAGCTGCCACGCGACTCCGCGTTCGCGATCGGAATAATAATGGAACTCATCCATGATCACCCAATCGGCCTCCGCGGTTTCGCCCTCGCGTAGCGCGAGGTTGCTCAAGATTTCGGCGGTGCAGCAGATGATTGGGGCGTCGCGATTGACGGTCGCATCGCCGGTCATCATGCCCACGTTGTGCGGCCCTAGGATGCGGCACAACTCGAAGAACTTCTCCGATACGAGAGCCTTGATCGGCGCCGTGTAGAAGGCGAATTGCCGGTCCGCCATCGCGCGAAAACAAGCCGCCAATCCGACGAGTGATTTACCGGACCCCGTCGGAGTGTTCAGCACCACGTGGTTGCCGTCGAAGATCTCGAGGATGGCCGCTTCTTGGGCCGGGTACAGCGTCAGCTTTCGTTCCGCGACGTAGTCGAGGAAGGCTTCGAGGGTTGTGCCGCTGTCCGTTCCTGGCGGGGGAATGCGTGCCTCTAGGGGCGCCTTCGGAGCGGTCATCGGAGACCGCCCAGCGGTTCACGTTTGTTGTGCGTTGGTGCGCTCGTTGAGTTTTTGCACGCACGCGTGCACGTCTTTGAGCGTTGCGGGGGGATCCAGTCGGACCCAGAAGAAGTCGAGGGCTTCATTGAGGGGAGTGCTCTTGCGCGTGAAGATCTGCGCGCCTTCGATGTGGAATCCGACCGCACTCAGCGCGGTCGTGATGGTCGAAAGTAGCCCAGGTCGATCGTCGGCAACGAGGCACAACACGTAAAGTTCATCGGGCAGCGCCCGCCAAACTTCGAAGTATTGAGAGCCGCTCCTGCGGCTCACGATCGCCGCATGTTCCGCTGCAGCCTCGCCATCGAACACGGTGCGATAAGTCACCGGCAGCGTAGCGAGAAACTCCGACACGGACAGTGGAGAGGAAGTGCTCATGCCGAAAGTTTGGGTAGCACAAGGGAACGGCCACATTGCAGGCAGATTTCGCCGACGAATCGGATTGCGAGGCAATGCTACCCCTTGTAGCGTGGCTGGATGCGTAGCGTGCTTCTCGAGGCGAGCTCGGTCGGTTGGATCTTCGCTTGTCTGGCCTTGGGCTGCTCCGACGATTCGGTCGACGTAGCCGAGCCGGTGAGCCAGGCCTGCCTCCAATGTTTGAGCGAGCGGGAATCCAAAGGCTGCGCAGCCGAATACTCGGCTTGCGAAGAGATTGCCGCCTGTGACGACTACGTCGTTTGCCAGCTCACGGGTCACTGTTTCGAGCGGCCCTCGGGCAGCGGGTGTGAGCAGGAGTTGGAGTGCAAGCGCCCCTCCGCCGAACCGCCCAGCGCGACCGGGGACGCCGGTGACGAGGTGCCCCCGTCACCGCGGGAGTTGGCTAACGCGTTCGAGGACTGCGCTCGTTCGACATGCAGGACGACCTGCGGCTTCGTCGAGTAGGTCGCCCTCCACCGGCATTCCGCGCCGGAGACACCTGACCGAAGCTGGCGGCGCATCGGCGCCGCGCATCAGCGTTTGGCGGGCTTTCTCAGCAAAACCAGGCGACGGTTGATGTGCAGCTGTTCGAACTTCTGATCGCGGTACCGCTTGAGGGCATCCTTGTCTTCTTTGCGGCGCGGATTGCTCTCGAGCAGGAAGTAGTTCGCGCTGCCGCAGTGCGGATAACGAAACGCCTTTTCGCGATTGCTGAGGTGAGGGGCGATGGTCGTCGGGGCGCAGACGGCCGCGTCGTCTGGAATGTGTTCCTCGAACTCCTTGAAGTCCGCCATCCGCTCTCGATCGCGGTCGGTGAACTCGCGGTGGAGGATGTTCCACCCGCCGCGGAAGGAGTCGTTCTTCATGAGCGCCCCATATTTCGCGCTCACGCCCAACGTCGCGACCACGCACGTCGCCATGAGCCCGCGCCTCAGCGCGTGTCGGTTTATCTGCAGGGCCGGCCAGGCGGGGAGAGCCGTCAGTCGGCGTAAACCGTCGGCAAACCCAAGATAAATGAAGGGCAGAAGAAACGTCGAATACTGGAAGTGCAAAGAGAAGACGTACTTACGGGAGGCGAGCCCGATGAACGCGAAGCCGTAGGCGTAGAGCCACACCTTGCGTCCGGCGAGTAGCGGTATGCCGAGTAGCGGCCCGAACACCTTGATGAAGTAGAGCAGCTTGGCGGGCTTCGTGATCACCGCCAGGGCCGCCGCCGGGTCGCTGAACGAGGACACGATGAGCGCCAGGACGCCGCTCGACTTGTTGTGGATCAGCTCTTCGTAATAGTACTGGTAGTCGTGGGTCTTCCCTAGGTCACCGAGCACGTACGCCGTGATCTTCTTCAACGTCACGAGATAGGCGAGTGAAACCAAGATGGTGATCACACCCCACCTGGGGCGCTTCATCAACATCGCGTAGACGGCGATGGTGCACGCGACCAGCGGCATGTCCTCTCTCACCAGCAGAAACAACGGCAACACGCAGCCGTATAGCCATGGTTTGTTGGCGTCGATCGCGTAGACGAGCCACATGGCGAGCGGAATCATCAGCGCGAGCGTGTGGAAGTCGAACAGATTGACGCCGTGGAGTGCGGGCGTCGCGTAGAACGTCAGCGCGCATCCCGCGGCCAACCAAGGATTACGCAGCACACGCCGCGCGTGCAAGAACAGCGGGATACCGCTCGAGGCTAACCACACGGTTTGCAGCACCAAGATGGACTCGGCGTGCGGGTAGATTCGATAGAACGGGCTGAGCAGGATGATGATGGGATCGAAGTGCGCCGAAAAGTGCGTGTTCCCGCGCACGAACGTGCACTTCATCAGGTTGCCGTGGGACGTGTTCCAGAACGTGTTGTCGTAGATCCCGAGATCGAAGACGTGGGTGTCGAAGCTATGATGCTCGAGGATCGAGAAGCGGCTGATGAAGTAGATGTAAACCGCCATCATCGCGACGAGCAGAACCTCCGGGCCCCGCCAGCGCTCGACACGTTGAACCCAGTTTGCTGCCGCGGGACGACACGAACTCGTCACCGTCGCGAACCACACCCCCATGGCGCCGGCGACCAGCCCCACCAAGATCAACGTCAAGACCTCGAACTGGTTTTCGATCTTCGGGATGCTCAACGCCGTGAGCAACGGGAACGTGGCCAAGGGTAGGCACGAGAACGTCCAGCGGTTGAACACTTCTCCGTTGGGCCAGCGACCTTCT